>JBASRI010000094.1:0-5680 GCA_049273755.1 Thermoanaerobaculia bacterium | reverse complement strand
CTTCAGCAGCGTCGTCCAGGTGGCGCCGCGGTCGTCGCTCTTCACGACGAGGCCGCCCGGCAGCTCGCCCGCGAGCGAGGCCCATAGCCGTCCCGGGACGGCCGGGTCGGCGAGGAGAGCGGTGACGTAGTGGCCCGGAAACGCGGGGCCGGCAGTCAGCGGCTGCCAGGTCGCGCCGCCGTCGCGGGAGCCGTAGAAATTGCCGCGCGCGGTCCCGCAATACACTGTGTGCTCCGCAAAGGGGTCCACGGCGAAGGCCCGCACTTCCGCGCCCCAGAGCGGCAGGCGCCACCACGCTGCGGCGCGCGCGGGCGCCGCGCCGAAGGCCAGCGCGGCCGCCGCCAAGAGGGCAAGGCCCCCGAGCCTCCGTATCCTGTGGGTCCGCACCAGGCTATTGTACGGGCTCTTGCTAAACTGATTCCGTGCCGAAGATCCGCGTGGCCGTCTTCCCCGCCGCGGGGCTCGGCACTCGTTTCCTGCCGGCGACCAAGGCGCAGCCCAAGGAGATGCTGCCGCTCGTGGACCGCCCGCTGATCCAGTACGTGGTCGAGGAGGCGCGCGACGCCGGAATCTCCCGGATCGTCATCGTCACGGGACGCGGCAAGAACGCGATCGAGGACCACTTCGACACGTCCTACGAGCTCGAGCGCACGCTCGAAGAGAAGGGCAAGAGCCTGCTGCTGGGCAAGGTCCGGGAAGTCTCCGACCTCATCCCCGTCGCCTACGTCCGGCAGAAGCAGGCGCTGGGTCTGGGCCACGCCGTGCTCCAGGCGCGCGACCTCGTGGGCGACCAGCCGTTTGCCGTCATGCTGGGGGACGACATCGTGGACTCCGACGAGCCCTGCATCGGCCAGATGATCCGTCTTTACGAGCGGCGCGGGAACCCGGTGATCGCGCTGCAGGAAGTGCCCCGGTCCGAGACCAGCCACTACGGCATCGTGGCCGGCGAGAAGATCGAGGAACGGGTCGTCCGCGTGACGGACATGGTCGAGAAGCCCGCGCCCGAGAGCGCGCCGTCGAACCTCGCGATCATCGGCCGGTATCTGCTGCCTCCCGAGATCTTCGGCATCCTCGGCGAGACGAAGCCGGAGGTCGGAGGCGAAGTGCAGCTGACGAGCGCTTTGAAGACGCTGCTCTCGCGGCGCCCGATCGACGGCTACCTCTTCGAAGGAAAACGCTACGACGCCGGCGACAAGCTCGGCTTCCTCAAAGCGACCGTGGAATTTGCGCTGAAGCGTCAGGATCTCGGCGGCCCGTTTCGCGAGTACTTGAAGGGACTCAAGCTCGACTGAAGCGCGACGCGCCGGCACCCGTCGCGCTGGCACCCATATTGCTCCCCTGGACTCCCCTGGCACGTCGGCCAGATCCAAAGGAGGTTCCATGCCTTCGATTGCCGTTCGACTGACCCGGCTGGTTCTCGCATCCCTCGTCTTCGCGTCGCTCGGACTCGTTGCGGCCTGCAAGGGCAGCAACGACGTGACGGGCACCGGCGGCTCGCTCGTGCGCCTCGCGGTGGACGCTCCGGGAACGGCGCGCTCCGGGCAGCAGTTCAACATCGACCTCACGGCCCAGAACATCGGCGTGACCAACGTGCGCAACACGGCCGTCACGGTGACGCTGGCTGCGCCGCTCGCCGTCAATGCGGTCAACGCCGAAGCGGGAACGACGGCGACGTTCGCCAACACGGCCAACGGCGCGACCGTCTCCTGGCAGGTCAACGTGCTCGATTCGAACTCGACCTCGCGTCTGACGATCCAGGCCGTCGGCACGCTGGCCCCGGGCGCCCCGAACCTGCCGGTCGCCATCCGGGCCCAGCTGACCGCCGACGGAATCGCTCCGGGCGACTCCGTGGCCGACACCACGGTCACCTTGATGCATTGAGCGGGGTTCTCAAGAGTTCGGAAGGAAGTGAGACCGGGTGGGCCCTCCGTTTCGGAGAGCCCGCCCGGTCGCGCTGTTTAGCGCTCTTGTTGCAGCGTGGGCTTGGCCGGACGGGTCACGGAACGGCTTGTGGTCGCGGAGCGGTCGGCCTTTCCCGCCTCGGCCGACAGCGCGCGATGCGTGCTCGCCGTCCCCGACGCGCGGCCGCCCGGAACCTGTCGCGGCTGCCGCGAGGCATCGGGCCAGCACGGCTCGAGACCCACCGGATACGTGCCCGGGCAGAAGAAGGGGCTGATGCGGCAGAGAGCCGAGACGTCGGCGCACGGCCTGACCACCTCCGCTCGCGATGGAACGTTGGCGGCAAGCTGCGCCGACAGGACCAAGTGGAGAAGCATGACCACCACCTCCAGGAATGGACGCTCCCCAGTGAGCGCACCCTCTGGAAACTGCAAGGTCCGTTCCACAAACGAGGGTTGGGCCCGGCTCAGTCGCTGGTTTTTTTGGCCTTTTTTTTGTCCTGTTTTTCGGACTTCTCGGATTTGGCCGCTTTGTCGGAGGTATCCGCTTTCTTGTCGGAGGCTTCCGCTTTTTCGCCGTCGTCGGACTTTGCACCCGACGCTTTTTCCCCTCCGCCTTCCTGCTTGGCGCGCGCGTAGTCGGTGATGTACCAGCCGCTCCCTTTGAACTGAATGGCCGGCGCGGAGAACGCTTTCTTCAGGCGGCCGCTGCAGTGCGGGCACACCTTGAGCGGCTCCTCGCCGACGCGCTGGATGACCTCGGTCTTCTTCCCGCACTTCTTGCAGTCGTATTCGTAGATCGGCATGGCCTGGCGGAATCGTAACCCGGAATTCGCCACGTAGAATGACGCGGTGATCACCGTGGCCGAAGCTCTCGAGATTCTGCGCGGGGCCTGCCCGCCCGGGAGCACAGAGCGCGTGCCACTGTCGTCGGGGCTTCATCGCGTGCTGGCGCGCGACGTCCGATCGGACGTGGCCTGGCCTCCCTTCGACACGTCCGCGATGGATGGCTATGCCGTGCGCCTCGCGGACCTGGCTGCGGCGAGCGCGAGTCTCGCCGAGCGGCCCGGGCTCGTGGCCGCCGGCGATGGCCTCGCCGCGCCCCTGTTGCCCGGGGAAGCGGTTCGCATCATGACGGGGGCTCCGATCCCGGAGGGATCCGAGGCGATCGTCCCGGTCGAGGAGGTCCGGAGGGAGGGCGGTCGCATCCTCGCGCTCTCGGTCCCGCGTCCGGGCGAGCACATTCGCCGCCGGGCCGAGATCCTGGCCGAGGGAGCGACGCTGCTCGCCCGGGGGACGCGTCTGACGGCGGCGGACGTCGCTCTGGCGGCGCTCTCGGGGGCGGATCCGATCGAGCTCTATCGGCGGCCGCGCGTCTCGATCGCAGTGACGGGCAGCGAGCTCGTCGCTGCCTCGGCGCGTCCGGGTCCCGGTCAGCTGCGCGACTCCAACGGCCCCATGCTCTTCGCGCTCTGCGCGGCGCGCGGCGTGGCCGCCGCCGTCCGTGAGGCGGTCGCCGACGAAGACGGCGCCGTACGACGCCTCTTCGCGGAGGCCGGGCGGGAAGAGGACGTGCTCGTCACGAGCGGCGGGGTCTCGGCGGGCGATCTCGACCTGCTGCCCGAAGAAGCCCGGCGGTCGGGCTTCGAGATCCTATTCCATCGCGTCGCCGTCCGCCCCGGCAAGCCGGTCGCGTTCGGCCGCCGAGGGAAGACCCTCTGGCTCGGGCTGCCCGGCAATCCGGTGTCCGCGAGCGTGTGCTTTCACCTCTTCGTCCGCCATGCGCTCGACTGCCTCGAGGGTGCGGCCGATCCCGGCCCGGCGGTCCGGCGGGCACGCCTGTCGCGCGACCTCTCGGTCCGGGGAGGACGCGAGACCTACCGCGACGCGGTCCTGGAGGAGGACGCCGAGGGCGCCGCGAGGGTGTGTCCCTCGGAGAGCCGGGGCAGCCACGACCTGATCGCCCACGCCCGCGCCAACGTCCTGATCCGCGTGCCGGCAGGCCTGGAGCGGCTCCCGGCGGGAACGCCGGTCGACTGCGTGGTGCTGGAGCGATGAGCGGACTGCGCCGCGGCAAGAAGACGATCGTCCACGAGGTCTCGCACCGCCAGGCCCCGGCCGGCGACGGCATCGCCATCGCCTACACCCTCTGGCGGCGGCCGGCGCGCGAGCTGCTCCTGCTGGCGCCCGGGTTCTGGCGCGTTCGTCTGGCGCGCGAGAACCTCTTTCTGGCGCATCACTTCCTGCGGCGCGGATACGACGTGGCCGCGCTCGACTTCCGCGGGCACGGCGACAGCGGCGGCGGCTACGCGTTCGGCGCCTCCGAACATCGCGATTTCGTCGCGGTCATCGAGGAGCTCGTCGGATCGGACCGGCTCTACGACCGTTTCGCGGTCATCGGCCTCTCGATGGGCGGATCGATCGCGGCTCAGGCGCTCGCGGCGCGGCCCGACCTGCCCTGCCGCGGCCTGGCCATGATCTCCTCCCCCGACGACCTCGCGGCGTTGCGGCCGAAACCGTGGAAGGCCGGAGCGCTGCGGCAGGTGCGTCTGCGCCACGCCCTGCGTGTGCCCAAGATCCAGGCGCGCGGGCTCGCCTCGCGCAAGCCCCGCGCGTCCGATGCCGTCGCATCGCTCGCGATCCCGAAGCTGATCGTGACGTCCGAGGGCGATTGGCTGGTGGATCCTTCGCACGGCCGCGCGCTGGCGGAGGCGGCGGCGGCGCCGGTGGACTACGTGCACCTGGAGCTGCCCGGCGCCCTTCACGCCGACAGCCTCGTGAAGTTCGTCCCGGTCAAGCTGCTGCGCCTGCTCGACCGCTGGCTCGACGAGCACGCACCGCCGTAGAGCCGTCGCGAGAGCTTACTCGGAACCTGCGCCTGACGGCGCACCGGCTCGCGGCTCGCCGAATCGGGCTCAACCGCGAGCCTGGTTCCTCCTGCGCTCCCGCTCCCGCGGCGCGAGGCTCCTCCGCTCCGCTCGCGGAGACTCCTCGCGCCGCGAATGGGCTCAGAGGCGGCTTAAGCCGTTCCTAAACCGTTTCGGGGGCTGGCACGGCCGCCGCATAGAATCCGGGCGTGGCGGAGCGGCGCGTCGCGATCACCGGCATCGGCTGTCTCTCTCCCAACGGCAGCGGGCGCGAGGCGTTCGCGCGCGCTCTCGAGGCGGGCCGGAGCGGCGTAGGCCGGATCTCGCTCTTCGACCCCGAGGGCCTCCCCGCCACGATCGCCGGCGAGGTGAAGGACTTCGACCCCGCGGCTCACCTGGACCCCAAGGACGTGCGCCACGTCTCGCGCGCGGTTCCACTGGCGATCGCGGCGGCGGCCGAGGCCCTGGAGGACGCGGGGATCGACCCCGACGCGCTCCGGCTCGAAGAGCGCCGGCGGCTGGGCGTTCTGCTCGGCACCGGCGGCGGCCCGATCGAGTTCTCGGAGCGGATGTACCACCTCTACTACACCAACCAGGTCAAGAAGGCCTCCGTGTACGCCATCGCTTCGGGGACGATCGGCACGCTGTCCTCGGAGATCTCGATGCGCTTCGGCCTGCGCGGGCCCTCGCAGGTGGTCTCGACCGGTTGTGCCTCCTCGACGGACGCGCTCGGCCACGCCTTCCGCGCCATCAAATTCGGGGTGGAGGAGATCGTCCTTGCGGGCGGCGTGGATGCGACGGTCGTCCGGGGCATCATGGAGGGCTTCGTCATGATGCGCGTGGTGTCGACCGCGTACGAGCGGGAACCGCCGCGCGCCTGCCGGCCCTTCGACTCCAGCCGCGACGGCTTCGTGC
>JBASRI010000091.1:0-4018 GCA_049273755.1 Thermoanaerobaculia bacterium | reverse complement strand
CGCCCCCCGGCGTACCGCTGGCGCGTGCGGCGCCGCGCGGCCGGGTCGTCGGCGGCGAAGAAGAACGCGCGGTCGACTCCGTTTCTGGCGACGCGAATGCGGGGGGCGGTTTCGGGATAGCGGGCGGCGAGGTCGCGCGCCGTGGTCTCCGAGACGCAGAGAAACCGGGCGGCCCGCTCGACGGTGCGCTCCCAGAGGGGCACGAAGCCGGCCAGCGTGCGCGGGGTGTGCCATTCAGGGTGGGTCAGGGGGGTCAGGTCGTGCACGGTCGAGACGAACGGGACCCGCCCTCGCGCCGGGCCGATCGTCAGGGCCGAGACGAGAACGTCCGCCCCCCAGCGGGCGATCCGCTGGGGCAGGGTCGAGTGCAGCCAGACGATCCCGAACGGGTGGTGGTCCGTGTGGACGCTCCCCGGCGCCGCGCCGAGGGATTTCGGAATGGGCCGCGGCGCGAACAGGCCGACCGTGAAGTCCGGCCGCGCGGCGAGGCCGCGGGCGATGGCCTGGGTGTAGGTCCCGATGCCGGTCCGCTCGTTCAGCAGCGCGCGGGCGTCGATCGCGACTCTCACGGGGGGAAGCTATCAGTTTGAGGTCCGATTTGACGCCCGGAGCGGGGCGGGTAAAATGCGCGGTTCGACCATGAAACGGCCCGAGTCTCTGTCCCTGGAATCGGTGCTCGACGAGCCCCTGCGGTTCGGCGGTGAGCTCGAGATCCCCGTGTCGGCGATCGACCGGGAGCCCCTCCTCGCGCTTTCGCCGCTGAACCTGTCGGGGGAGGCGCGGCGCATCGAGGGAGGGTACGCGCTCGACGCGCGGCTCGTCTACGACGGACAGCTCGAGTGCAGCCGGTGCCTGGCTGCCTACCCGTTCCAGGAAGACGAGAGCTTCACCCTGATCCTCTACCCGCGCACCGAGGCTGCCCTGGGCGAGCGCGAGCTCTCCCGCGGGGACCTGGACGCGGTGTACTACGACGAGCCGGTCGTCCTGCTGCAGCCGATCGCGGAGGAGCGCGTGCAGATGGCGCTCCCGATGAAGCCCCTCTGCCGGCCGGACTGCCGCGGGCTGTGCTCCGAGTGCGGCCAGGACCTGAACCTGGGAGCGTGCGCATGCGTGCGCGAGACGATCGATCCCCGCTGGGAGGCCCTGAAGGCCCTCAAGGAGAAAGTGTAGGAGAACGATGCCGAATCCCAAACGACGCCACAGCAAGGCCCGTCGCGACAAGCGCCGCGCCCACGACGCGCTGACGCCGCCGGCGCTCTCGGAGTGCCCGAACTGTCACGAGGCCAAGCAGCCGCACCGCGTCTGCGCGCGCTGCGGGTACTACAAAGGCAAGCAGGCGATCAACACGTAGTTCCGGCTCGATATAATCCCCGCACCCGTGTTGCCTTCAGGACCCAGAGGCTGACGTGCGGATCGCGGTGGACGCGATGGGCGGCGACCACGCCCCGCTGGTCAACGTGGACGGCGCCGTCGCCGCGGCGCGCGAGTTCGGCATCGCGTCCCTGCTGGTCGGGCGGACCTCGGAGCTCGCTCCGCTGCTGAAGGACTCGGGATACCGCGGCTCCGACATCGAGATCGTGGACGCGACCGAGGTCGTGACGTTCGACGATCCGGCGACCGCCGTCATCCGCAAGAAGCGCAACTCCTCGATCCGCATCGCGGCCAACTGCGTCCGCGACGGGCGCGCCGAGGGCCTGGTCTCGGCCGGGCACACCGGCGCCGCGATGGTCTCCGCCAAGATGGTGATCGGCACGATCGCGGGCGTGGACCGCCCGGCGCTGGCCACCGTGCTCCCGAACCTGACCGGCCACTGCCTGCTGCTCGACGTCGGCGCCAACCCGGACGCAAAAACCGCGCACTTCAAGGAATTTGCGGTCATGGGCTCGATCTACGCGGAGCTCGCCTTCGGCAAGAAGATGCCCTCGATCGGCCTGATGTCGATCGGGGAGGAAGCCTCCAAGGGCACCGACAAGACCAAAGAGGCCTTCAAGACGCTCAAGGAGACCGGGCTGAACTTCGTCGGCAACGTCGAGGGCCGCGACGTCTTCAACGGCAGCGTGGACGTCATCGTGACGGACGGCTTCACCGGCAACGTTATCCTGAAGGTCTCCGAGTCGCTGTCCGAGATGGTCGAGAAGGCCCTGCGCGAGGAGATCAAGCGGACCCTCCAGGCCTCCGTGGGGTTCCTGCTTTCGCGAACGGCGTTCCGCCGCTTCAAGCAGCGCTTCGACTACTCGGAGTACGGGGGAGCGCCGCTTCTGGGCGTGAAGGGGTGCGTGATCATCTGCCACGGGCGGTCTTCTGCGAAGGCGATCAAGAACGCCATCCGCTTCGCGGCCGAGTTCTCCAAGCGGCGGCTCGCCGAGAAGATCCAGGAGCAGATCGCCGAGCTCCACGCCCGCGAGGAGCGGCTGGTGAAGGCATAGACGGATGGCCCGCGCGCGCATCGCCGGGACCGGCGCCGCCGTCCCGAAGAAGATCCTCACCAACGCCGACCTCGAGAAAATCGTGGACACGTCCGACGAGTGGATCCTGTCGCGGACCGGCATCCGCGAGCGGCACATCGTGAGCGAGGGGGAGAAGTTCTCGGACCTGTGCACGCGCGCCGGCGAGCAGGCCTTGAAGCGCGCGCACGTCAAGCCCGAGGACCTGGACATGATTCTCGTGGGGACGATCTCGGGCGACATGCCGTTCCCGGCGACCTCGTGCCTCGTCCAGCGCAACCTGGGCGCCACCCGCGCCGCGGCCTCCGACGTGGGCGCCGCTTGCGTCGGTTTCCTCTACGCGCTCCACCTCTCCGATGGCCTGATCCAGTCCGGCAAGGCGGAGAACGTCCTGGTCATCGGCGGCGAGATCCTGTCGCGGTACGTGGACTGGACGGACCGCAACACCTGCGTCCTCTTCGGCGACGGCGCGGGCGCGGTCGTCCTCCAGGCGACCAAGGGCGACCACGGCATCCTCGGCAGCCTCATGAAGTCCAACGGCAACTACTCCGACTTCATCTGCATGCCGGGCGGGGGGTCCGACCGGCCGGCCAACGACCCGAAGTCGATCGAGGAGCGCCTGCCGTTCATCAAGATGAAGGGGAACGAGACCTTCAAGGTCGCCGTCAAGGCGATGGCCGACGTGTCCCTGGAGCTGCTGACCGAACAGGGGTTCACGCACGAGCAGGTGGACCTCTTCATCCCGCACCAGGCGAACCTGCGCATCATCGACGCCGTGGGGGAGCGACTCAAGATCGATCCGCGGAAGGTCTACAAGAACGTGGACCGCTACGGGAACACCTCGGCCGCGTCGATCCCGATCGCGCTCGAGGAGTGCGTACGCGACGGCCGCGTCGAGACCGGCGACATGGTGCTCATGACCGCCTTCGGCGCCGGACTGGTGTGGGGGTCGGTGCTGCTGCGATGGTGAGCCCCGTTGTCTCGGCGTTCGTAGGGGCGGCGTTACTGCTGGCCTTCGGCCAGCGTTGCCTGCGACCGGGGGTTTGCCCGGGTGGACGGCTCGCGGCCGCCCAATGCGGGCAGCCCCGCCCCTACGGTGCGGTGTGAGCCTCGCCCTGCTGTTCCCCGGCCAGGGCTCCCAGTTCGTCGGGATGGGCAAGGATCTTTACGAATTCTCGCCTCCTGCCCGCGCGGTCTTCGACGAGGCCGACGTCGTGCTCGGATTCCCCCTGTCGAAGCTGTGCTTCGAGGGGCCCGAGGAAGAGCTCAAGCTCACGGCGAATACGCAGCCGGCGATCCTCGCGCACTCGGTCGCCGCCTGGCGCGACCTCGAGGCGCGCCTCCCGGAGAAGGTCGAAGGCGCGGCGTTCGCCGCGGGACACTCGCTCGGCGAATACTCCGCCAACGTCGCCTCCGGAGCGCTTCCGTTCGCCGTGGCGGTGGCTCTGGTGCGCTCGCGCGGGCGCTTCATGCAGGAGGCCGTGCCTCCGGGCGTCGGAGGGATGGCCGCGATCCTCGGCCTGCCGGCCGCCGAGGTCGAGGCGGCGTGCCGGGAGGCCGCGCAGGGAGAGGTC
>JBASRI010000328.1:0-2288 GCA_049273755.1 Thermoanaerobaculia bacterium | reverse complement strand
ACCGGAGGGCCGGTCGCGCCGTCGAGCCGGATGCGTTTGCCCACGGCATCGGCGTTTGGCCAGTAGTGCTTGGCAAAGTGCTCGTTGACGACGGCCACACGCGGCGCGTCCGCGCTATCGGTAATCTGGAAGCCGCGGCCACGGAGGATCGGAATCCCCATCGTCCTGAAGTACCCTTCATCGACCGTGTCCATCGTGGACTGGAAGCTCTCGCGATCGCGCGGCATCTGGAAGCCGTCCGGCACGAAGGCGACGCGGTCCAGGTCCTCCAGCCCGAGTGGAGGATCCAGCGTGAGACCCGTACTTTCGACTCCAGGCGTCTCTCGCAGACGCTCGGCCAGAAGCCGGTAGAACTGTTGGGTCCGAGCCGCGTCGTACTGCACGAGTCGCGGATCGAACCTCACCATCAGCAGGTGGTCTTTCGCGAAGCCGGTGCCCTCGGCGAGGCTGTTCTGGAAACCCCGGTACATCAGGAAGGACGCCGCGAGGAGCATCAGGGACATGGCGACCTGCGCGACGACCAGCGCGTTGCGCCCCCAGAGCTGCCGCCGCCCGCGGCCTGGCTCGTCCACGTCGGCCGACTTGAGCCCGTTTACGAGGTCCATGCGCGTGCTCTGCAGCGCCGGCGCCAGGCCGCAGACGACGGCGCTCACGACGGACAGCGCCAGGCTAAACAGGAGCACGCGCGTGTCCATCTGGAACGGCGGTTTGATGGGCAGCTCGGTCGGAATCGAGAACGTGTCGAGGGCCGCTATACCGGCGTAGCCGACGGCGATCCCGACCAATCCGCCCAGGAGCGCGAGGACCAGGCTCTCGGTCAGGAGCAGCCGGATCAGCCGGAAGCGGCCGGCGCCGATCGCCAACCGGATGGCGATCTCGCGGGTTCGCGTGCGGGCACGAGAGAGAAGCAGTCCTGCGGCGTTGGTACAGGCCACCAGCAGCACGGCCAGCGCCAGGATCGTGAAGATCACGCTGAATTTCCAGTTGACGTCGTTGTCTTGCGTCCGCATCTCGAACTGGGTGCGGACCGCCGCGCCGCGGTCGCGATTGATCTTCGGATACTCGCGCTCGAAGCCCCGCGCGAGCAAGGCGAGCTCGTTGCGCGCCCCCCGCAGCGTCGTCCCGGGCTTCAGACGGGCCCTCACGGTTAGCTCGCGATCGTCCCGATCCACGAAGAAGTTCTTCTGCGGGTTGGTCGAGAACACCGGCGCCATCGCCAACGGCACGTACAAGTCTGGGCGCGAGAAGATGTACATCCCCGGAAACTCTTCGGGCGCGACGCCGACCACGATGAAGTCGACCCCGTTTAAGCGGATGGTCCGGCCGACGGCGGAAGGATCGCCCGCGAACTCGCGCTTCCAGAAGTCCGGCGCGAGCACGGCCACGGCATCGCGGCCGGGGACTCGGTCTTCGTCATCCCGGAAACCGCGCCCCAGCTTCGGCTCGACCCCCAGCACACGGAAGTAGTTCCCCGAGACCAGCAGTCCGCCCCGAACCAGGGGCGTCGCTCCGGGCTCGGCGCTGAAGCCCACGGTCCTGAGGGGCGCGTTGGCGACCACGCCGTCGTAGCTCTTGGTGTGGTCGCGGATGTCCAGGTACTCGCGATAAGAGAAATCGTCGAAGCTGTTGTCGCGGGACGTGCTGACCAGGGTGACCACGTCCCTCGGATGCGGCACCGGGTACGGCCTGAAGATCAGCGCATCGAGCATGCTGAACGGCGTCGCCGTCATCCCGATCCCCAGCGCGATCGTCATCACCACGAACGCGGCCACTCCGGGCGTCCGGCGCAGGCTCCGGATCGCGTAGCGCACGTCGTCCACGAAGTCCGTCAGCCAATGGATCCGCCGCGTGTCTCGCATTTCCTCTTTCTTTTGGTCCAGCCCGCCTATCGCGCGCAGTGCCCTGTAGCGCGCCTCCTCGGGCGAGAGCCCCTCGGCGATGCCTTCCTCGATCTTGTGCTCGAGGTGGAACTGGAGCTCTTCGTCGAGCTCGCTTTCCACCCGGCGGCGGCTGAAGATGGACTTCAGCCGCAACGGCGCCGTGAACCACCAGCGTTCCATCTTCATGGCTTTCCTTTAGGCCTCTGCGAGCTGGACGACGTACGAGATGGCGGCCGACAGCCGCTGCCAATTCGCCGTCTCCGATTCGAGCTGCTTTCTGCCCAGGCGGGTGAGCGCGTAGAACTTCGCCCGCCGGTTGTTTTCCGTCTGCTTCCACTCGGCCTTGATCCAGCCTTCCTGCTCCAACTTGTGCAACGCCGGGTAGAGAGACCCTTCGCTGACCTGCAG
>JBASRI010000312.1:0-1769 GCA_049273755.1 Thermoanaerobaculia bacterium | reverse complement strand
GGGCGATGCTGCGCAGGGCCGACTTGTCCGTCAGAACGATGGAAGAGCGCATCGGAATCGAAAACGCTCTCGCCCCGCGTCCGGAGCGAAATACGGTGGAGGCCCCTGCGATCAGCAGCGCGAGGATCGCCAGCCCCCAGGCGAGGCGCTCGCGACTCTTTCGGCGCGCCGCGACCGGCATGGCAACCCCGGCCTGCGAGCCGGACTCGCCGATCCACTTCAACTCGCTGCCGAGATCCGAGGCATTCTGCCAGCGGTCCTCCGGGTCCTTCGAGAGGCATTTCTTCACCACCCGGTCCAGCGCCGGGGGCGACATCGGCTGGACCGACGAGATCGGCGCCGGCTCGCTCGACATGATCGCCGTGATGAGCGACGCCTGGCTCGAGGCCGAGAACGCCTTCTTCCCCGTCGCCATCTCGTAGAGCACACAGCCGAACGCGAAGATGTCCGTTCTCCCGTCCGCTTCCTTGCCCTCGAGCTGCTCCGGCGCCATGTACTGGAACGTTCCGAGGATCGCGCCCTCCTGCGTCAGCCCCTGCTGGGTCGGAAGCGATGTCAGACTGGATTGCGGAGTCGCGGGCGCCATCGCCTTCGCCAGGCCGAAATCGAGAAGCTTCACCCCCGACTTCGTCAGCATCACGTTGCCGGGCTTCAGATCCCGGTGCACGATCCCCTGCCGGTGCGCCTTGTCCAGCGCGTCCGCGATCTCGACGCCGTACCGCAGAGTCTGCTCCAGCGTCAGCGGCCCCTTCGCAAGCCGATCCGAGAGCGTCTCGCCCTCGAGCAGCTCCATGACGAGGTACTCGACGCCTCCGTGCGAACCCACGTCGTAGAGGGCGCAGATATGCGGGTGCGAGAGCTGCGAGATCGTCTTCGCCTCCCGCTCGAACCGCTGCCGCACTTCCGGAGAGGACGACATTTGTGGCGGCAGCACCTTCACCGCCACCGTCCGCTGGAGCCGCGTGTCCCGCGCCTTGTACACCTCCCCCATCCCGCCCGCGCCGAGAGGCGAGAGGATCTCGTAGGGACCCAGGCGACTGCCCGCCGCGAGTGTCATCGGGCTCTCCCCAACACCGCGGTCCAGTTCGTGACGACGACCGCGCCGTCGGCTTCGGTATCTGCCGCGCGGCGGATCACCAGAAACCGCTGGCCGTCCGGGGACACGTCATAGGGGTGGCGGTGGAACATGATCTCCCCGCTCACTCCGAGCCGCAGGAAGAAGAGCGGCTGCGGCTCTGCGATCTCCAATCGGCCCGCGCCAAGATGCATGGCGACGGACATCAGCATTCCGCCTCTGGCAGCGTAGAAGAGCTCCGAGCCGTTTCGATTCCACACCGGCATCTGGCCGCCTCCGATCGAGACCTGGCGCTTTGGACCCTCCGGCAGTGGCTGCACGTAGACCTCCCTCTGTCCCGACTCACTCGAGTCGAAAGCCGTCCAGCGGCCGTCCGGAGAGACCTCGGGATGCTCCTCGGAGAACTGGGAATTGGCGCTCAACCGCAGAGAATCGCCCACTCCCGAGAGAGGGGTCAGAACACGAGTGTAATTGGGGCCCTCGGTGATGCCCATGAGCAGATGCCGGCCGTCGGGCAACACCGTCGGCAGAATCTTGTCGTGCTTTGTGCGAATCAGGATCTTCTCGGCGCCCCCGCTAGCCGGCCGTTCGTAGATGTCGTAGAACCCGACACGATCGGAGACATAGACCAATCGCTCGCCGTCCGGGAACCAGGCGGGGTTGAACTCGTCTGTGCGCTCGGAGGTGATCCGGG
>JBASRI010000297.1:0-9579 GCA_049273755.1 Thermoanaerobaculia bacterium | reverse complement strand
TAGAAGCGGATGCGCATCCGGTTTGATTTTCCGTCCGTGGTTCGCAGGTTGTGGTCGGCACTTCAACGACAGACGACGAGACGACAAACTCCGAACCTCCCCCGTCCTCCATGCAATTCGGCTGCCGCTGAAGGTTACGCCGGGTTGCGGACCGCTAGATCTCTCTTAAGGCAGTCGTGATCTTCAGCCGGGCCGCGCGGGCGGCCGGGAACAGGCCGCCGATGACCCCCATTGCCAGCGCGAAACCGAGCCCGCCGGCGATCAGCTGCGGGGTCATCCGGAAGTTGAACAGGACCTCGGAGAACGTCCGGAAGTTCATCGTGCCCGTGGGCTTGGTGAGAAAGAGGTTGAACACCAGGAAGGTGAAGACGACGCCCAGGATTCCGCCGATGAGGCACAGCATCAGGGCCTCGAGCACGAAGGAGACGAGGATCGAGCGCCGCGAGAAGCCGATCGCGCGCAGCGTCCCGATCTCGCGGGTGCGGGCCGAGACCTGCGCGTACATCGTGTTCATCGCGCCGAACGAGGCGCCGATCGCCGTGAAGATGCCGACGATGAAGGCCAGGGCCTTGATCGGAGCGCCCGTGATCATCTGCTCGTCGTAGTACTTGCGCTCGGTCTTGCCCTCGAGCTTCAACCGCTGGTCGCCCTTGACGGTCTCGATGTACCGGTTTGCGGCCTGCGGGTCGAGAGCGCGGACGAACACCGAGGAATAGATGTTGCGCTTGGTCTGCTGCTGGAGGTCGCTCACGTCCGTCCAAATCTCGGACTCGTAGGCGCTCCCGGCGGCATCGAAGAGGCCGACGACGACCCAGCGGAAGCTGCCCGACTTGATCGTGTCGCCGACCTTCATGCTCGCGAACCTCCGCGAGAGGTTCTTGGAGACGATCGTCTCGTTGCTTCCGGTCTGGAACATCCGGCCGTCGACGATCTTGACGTCCGGACGGATCTCCACGCCGATCGGCGCGATGCCGCGGACCTGGACGTTCGAGAACGTCTTCCCGTCCTCGCGCGGGATGTTGATGAGCGTGATCAGCTCCGGCGAGACCAGCGGCTTGCCGGCCGCGCTGCGCTCGATCCCGGGCAGGGTCAGGATCTGATCCGCCTGGTCGCGCGTGATGACGCTCTGCATCTCCGCCTGCGCTCCCACGCGCATCGTCAGGACGTTCCGGTTGGAGGCCGTGACCGAGAGAGTGCGCGTGACGCCCTGCACGAGCGCCAGGACGCACAGGAAAACGGCCACGACGAGTCCGATGACGAAGGCCGTCATCCCGGTGGACATCTTTCGCGCAATCAGGTTGCGAAGGTTGTACTTGAGCGGAATGGCCATCTCACACCACCTGACGCAGGCCGTCCACGATGCGGCGGCGGGAGGACCGGATCGCCGGCACGAAGCCCGCGAGAATCCCGACGCCGACCGAGATGCCGAAGGCCATCGCGAGCGTTTCGGGCGAGACCTTGAAGTTCACGAGCCAGATCGAAATCGACGTCTTGTTCCCGACGGCGAGCAGCGCCGGGATGAAGAAAAACTTCGCAAGAAGCACGCCCAGAACGCCTCCGAGCAGCGCCATCACCACCGACTCCGCCAGGATGAATCCCAGGATGTGGTTGCTGCCGAAGCCGAGTGTCCGCATGACGGCGATCTCGGTGACGCGCTCGCGCGCCGACATGGCCACGGTGTTGGCGACGATGAGCGTCACAGCGAAGAGAATGATGAGGGAGATCCCATTGATCAGGAATTTCACGTTGCCCATCATCTCCATGAACTGGATCTGGAACTGCTTCTCGGTCAGCGTCTTCGTCGGCGTGTCGCTGTTCTCGAACATCTTGTCGATCGCCGCCGCGACCTTGGGCACGTTCTCGCCGCTGTCCACCTTGAGGTAGTAGATGCCGGTCACCTTGTTCGCTCCGAACCACTGGGACTGATTCAGGTACTCGTTGTGAAAGAAAATGTTGGTCTCGTCGCCCGCGCTGAACGGTCCGATGTAGACGAGGTCGGCCGTCAGCGGGATGTAGGTCCCCTTCAGAATGATGTGGTCGCCCTTCTTCCACTTGAACTTGTCGGCGATCTTCTGGCCCGCGACGAAACCGTTGCGCGTCGCTTTCCACTCGGCCTTGACGGCGGGATCGATCGTCGCGTCGTCGAAGACCTTGTCGAAGTAGATCTCGGGGTCCGCGGAGAGCTGGCCGATCCAGTTCTCGGGACGGTCGTCCTTGTAGACGCCGCCAAACCAGATCTGGGGCGAGACGGCGACAACGCCCGGAATCTGCTCGATCCGCTGGCGCTGCGACAGGTTCAGGAAGTTGCCCAGCCCCGTGGCGTGCTGGACCACCAGCCGGTTGGCCCCCCTGCCGCCGGATGGATCGGCCTGCATCGCCTGGAGCAGCGACGCGAGGATCACGATCAGCGACAGGACCAGGACGATCGAGCTCGCCGTCAGCGTGGTCCGCAGCTTCTTGCGAAAGACGTTTTTCCAGACGAGGCGGAAGTACTTCATCGGGTCCTCAATGTGCCGGTCTCGGTCATTTCGTCCGCGTGCAGCACGCCCTTGTCGAGGTGGACCATCCGGTGGGCGCGGGCAGCCGCCTTGGGATCGTGCGTCACCATGACGATCGTCTTCCCGAACTCCTCGTTCAAGCGCCGCAGGAGCTCCAGGATCTCGTCTCCGGATTTCGCGTCGAGGTCTCCCGTGGGCTCGTCCGCCACCAGGATTTTGGGGTCGGAAACGAGAGCACGCGCGATCGCCACCCGCTGCTCCTGGCCCCCGGAGAGCTGGCGGGGATAGTGGTCCATCCGATCCCCCAGGCTGACGATCTGGAGGGCCGTCTCGACGTGCTTCCGGCGCTCCGCCTTCTTCAAGGGCGTGAGCAACAGCGGCAGCTCGACGTTCTCGAAGGCCGTCAGGACCGGCAGCAGGTTGTAGAGCTGGAAGATGAAGCCGATCGTGTGCGACCGCCACCTGGCGAGCTCCGTCTGCCCGAAAGTGGCGATGTCGCGGCCCCCGACGAAAATCCGGCCGCGCGTGGGCTGGTCGATCCCGGCGATCAGGTTCAACACCGTCGTCTTGCCTGAGCCCGAGGGCCCCATCAAGGCGACGTACTCGCCCTCGGGAATGTCCAAGTTGAGGCCCATGAGGACGGGGATCTCGATCTGGTCCCGCCAGTAGATCTTCTCCAGGTTCTCGATGCGAATCAGAGGTTCGGCCATGCTCACTCCTGTCCTTCCACGCGCACCTTGTCTCCGTCCTTCAGTTGCAGGCCTGCCGAGAGCGAGATGAGCTTCTCGCCGCCCTGTAGGCCCTGCGTCACCTCGACCTGTCCCTGCACGTCGCCGGCCGCCGTCACCGGCGTGAATTTCGCCTTTCCGTCCAGAATGCGGAAGACGCCCGTCCTTCCGTCCACCGTCGTCAGCGCCGCCTTGGGGATCACGACGCGCGAGCGGGCCTCCCTGCCCTGCGTCGGCTGCGCGGTGAACGCGACGCGCGCGGAGAGATCCGGCAAGACGCCGTCGTCCGCGTCGAGGAAGGCGACCTTGACCCGCACCGTCGCCTTCTGCCGGTCGGCCGCCGGGACGATCTGCCGGAGCCTGCCGTGGTAGACCTTGTCGGGCACGGCGTCGAGCGTGATCTCGGCGGGCTGATCCTTGGAGAGCTTCGACAGGTTGGCCTCGTTGACGTCGGCGCCGACGTAGAGCGAGGAGAACTCGACGATCGTGGCGATCGCTCCGCCCGAGCCCCCGCCCGAAGGAGAGGAGCCGAAGGGCGACACGGCCTCGCCGACGAACGCCCGCTTGGCGGTGATGACGCCGGCGAAGGGCGCGCGGATGATCGTGTAGTCGAGGAGGGCCTCGACGTAGCGCGTGCGGGCACGGGTGGCGGCTTCGGTCGCCGTGGCCGCGTCGAGCGCCGACTTCGTGGAGAGCCCCTGTCCGAAGAGGTTCTTCTGCCGGTCCAGCTCCGCCTGCGCGTTGACCCAGTTTGCCTTGGCCTCGGCAAGCTGCGCGTCGAGATCCGTGGAGTCCAGGCGCGCAATCACGTCGCCCTTCTTCACCCTGGTCCCCTCCGTGACGTTGAGGTCCGTGATGCGAGACGTGATCTTGGGCGAGAGGTCGGCCTTGCGCTCGGCCTCGACGTAGCCCGTGGCCGAAAGCAGCGTCGTGGCCTGCCCTTCCGTGACGACGGAGGCGGTGACGGCCTCGACCTTCCTGGGGCGAAGGCCCCGTCCGGCGAGCAGATACGCCCCGACCCCGGCGGCCACGACGGCCACCGCTCCCAGCAGGAGCCAGCCCCGCGGGCCACGGCGCGTCTCGGGCTCCCGCCGGATGCGCAGAGCCGACAGATCGGCTGGTTTGGAAGGTTCCTGACTCATGATCCTCGGTTTGGAGTCCGCCATTCTATTCAACTCTCCGGGGTCGTTGGGGTTACGTCCAAAGTCGGCGCGGGTGGTCAGGCTCGGGGCCCCGGCTCCCTCGACCCTACGTGGTACGCTTTTGAAGGAGGTGGGTTATGAGGAACCGCTTCGCCTTCGCCGCGGTTCTGTTCGCCTGCGCCGTCGCGCTCCGAGGGGAAACGTTCTACCGGGTCGAGCTTGTTCCCAGCGGCGAGCTGATCACGAAGGACGCTCCCGTCTGGAAGGGGACGACGCTCCTGATCCACCGGTATCCGGACGGGACCTTCATGAGCCTGCGTAAAGCCGACGTGAAGAAGATCTCCCAGATGGCGAAGGCCGCCCAGACGATGAGCGCGGCCGACCAGGTCATCCAGATCGGCGATCTGGCCATGCAGGGCGGAAGCTCTCAGGCCGGGCCGACCAATGCCAACGCCGTCAAGCCGAAGGGTCCAGCCCTCGGCAGGGGGTTCTACAGCAACGTCGTGCCGGGTATGAGCCAGGGCATGCCCAACTCGCCCAACGACAACGTGGTGGGACGGACCTGGGCCGCGCCCCCGGCCAGCGCGGTCCAGAGTTCCCCAGGCGCGCCTCCGACCATGCCGGTGACCAGCGGCAATCTCCCGCAATAAGGAGGAGCCATGAAGAAGCGCATCGCGCTCGTGGCCGCTCTGCTCGCGGCTCCCGCCCTTTTCGCCGAGCAGGGGTACTACCGGATCGACTACGGATCGAGCGGATCCACGATCGCCAGCGACAAGCCTGTGTCCGAAGGCGCCCAGTACCTGTTCCACCAATACCCCTCCGGCACCCTCGTGAGCGTGCGGCAGGACGACGTCAAGACGATCGTGCCGATCAGCGCGCGGGACGCGGAAAAAACCAATCCGGCCAGACGCCTGATCTCGATCGGAAACCTCGCGATGCAGGGTGGGAGCTCCCAGGCCGGCCTTCAGAACGCGAGCTCCTGGAACGCGGCGCGGACCGGACCTTCGGGCGGAAGCGACGCGAACCCGTGGAGCCCCGGCGCGACCTGGGCGTTCGAGCCTGCGAACGCCGTCGTGGCCTCTCCGGGCGCGCCGCCGATGGCGCCGCGGTGACCGCGTAGCGCGAAGGCCCTTGTCGCGCTTCGCGCGTCAGATGTGGATCGAGTGTCCGCCGACGGCCTCGGCGGCCTCGCAAATCGCCTCGGAGAGCGTGGGGTGGGCGTGGATCGTCCGGACGAGCTCTTCCGAGGTGGCCTCGAGCTTCAAGGCCGCGCCGGCTTCGGCGATCAGCTCGGTGGCCGCGGGACCGACGACGTGGACGCCCAGGACCTCGTCGTACTTCTTCTCCGCCACGATCTTCACGAACCCGGCGGCCTGGTTGAGGATGCGGGCCTTGCCGTTGGCCGAGAACGGGAACTTGCCGACGACGACGTCGTAGCCGCGCTCCCGGGCCTTGGCCTCGGTCAGCCCGATCGACCCGACCTCGGGCGAGCAGTACGTACAGCCCGGGATCTGGTCGTAGTTGATCGGCCGAGTCTCTTTGCCCGCCATGTGCTCGACGGCGACGACGCCTTCGGCCGAGGCCAGGTGCGCGAGGGCCGGCGTGGGCAGGATGTCGCCGATCGCGTAGACGCCGGGCACGTTGGTCTCCATGAACTTGTCGGTCTTGACGTAGCCCTTCTCGGTCGCGATCCCGAGCGCCTCGAGCCCGATCCCATCGGTCAAGGGCCTGCGGCCCACGGCCATCAGCACCTTCTCGGCGCGGAACGTCTCGGTCTTGTCGCCGGCCGAGCGGGCGAGCACCTCGAGTCCCCCGTCCCCCTTCGTGATCCGCTCGACGCGGGTGTCCGGGTAGATCGCGATGCCCTGGCGCTTGAACGAGGCGGCGAGCTCCCTCGAGATCTCCTCGTCCTCGATCGGAACGATGCGCGGTAGCACTTCGATGACCGTCACCTTCGAGCCGAAGCGGGCGTACATCGAGGCGAATTCGACCCCGACGGCGCCCGACCCGATGACGACGAGCGACCTCGGAACCTCGGTCTGCTCGAGCATTCCGGTCGAGGAGAGGATCATCTTCTCGTCGATGTCCATCCCCGGAAGCGACCGGGGTGTAGAGCCGGTCGCGACGATCACGTTCTTGCCGGCGTAGACGGTCTCGGCACCGTCGGATCCGGCGACCGAAACGCGGCCGGGACCGGCCAGGCGGCCGAAGCCGTTGACGACCTGGACCCGGTTCTTCTTCATCAGGAACGAGATGCCGTTGGTGGACTGGCGGACGATCTTTTCCTTGTGTTTCAGGGCCGCCGGCATGTCGAGGCGCACCTCGCGGGAGGCGACGCCGACCTCCGCGCCGTGCCGCGCCTCCTCGAGCAGGTCCGCGGTGTGGAGGAGGGCCTTCGTCGGGATGCAGCCGACCAGCGTGCACACGCCGCCCAGGCGGGGCTCCTTCTCGACGATCAGGACCGAAAGACCGATCTGCGAGGCGCGGATCGCGGCAACGTACCCGCCGGGCCCGGAGCCGATGATGATGAGGTCGTACGTCTTGCCGTTGGTCATGCGCGGTTCCTCGGAGCGGCGCAGGATATCAAAGTCACGAGTCCGCGAAGGCCGCCCCCGTCCGTCCGATTCTGGAGATTCTCGACATGGCGTCCTCCGAACCGCGGATCCTATAATCCTCGGCCGTGCGCCGCCGGACCGTCCTCGCTCTCGCGCTCGCCGCCGCCGTCACGGCGCTTCTCGCGGGCGCCTGCGGCGGGGAGAAGAGCCCCGCGAGCCAGGGCATCCAGCTCGGCTTCTTCGGCGCCCTGACGGGCCCGACCGCCACCTTCGCGCAGTCCGGCAAGAAGGGGGCCGAGCTCGCCGTCGACCAGCTCAACGCCCGGGGCGGCGTGCTCGGCAAGCCGCTCGTGCTGTTATCCGAGGACGACCGGGGAGAGGCCGCCGAGGCCGCCTCCGCCGTGTCCAAGCTCATCACCCGCGACCACGTCGTCGCGCTGATCGGAGAGCAGGCCTCGTCGCGGACGCTGGCCGCGGCGCCGATCGCCCAGAGTTACGGCGTGCCGCTCATCAGCCCGACGTCGAGCAACGTCGAGGTCACCAAGAAGGGTGATTACATCTTCCGCGCCTGCTTCATCGATCCCTACCAGGGGCACGCGGTGGCCTCGTTCGCCCGGGACAACCTGAGGGCACAGACCGCGGCGATTCTCGTGGATGCGAAGAGCGACTACTCGGTGGGTCTCGCCGGGGCGTTCCGCCAGGCCTTCACGGCGCTCGGAGGGCGCGTCGTGAGCGAGCTGAAATACTCGGAGGGCGACAGCGACTTCTCGGCCCAGCTGACCGCGATCCGTCCCGAGAATCCGGACGTGCTCTTCGTGCCGGGCTACTACACGGACGCCGGGCTGATCGCGCGCCAGGCCCGCTCGCTGGGACTGACGGCCGTGCTGCTCGGCGCCGACGGCTGGGACTCGCCCAAGCTCGTCGAGATCGGCGGCTCGGCGATCGAGGGGGCCTACCTCTCGAACCACTATTCCGTCGACGATCCTTCGCCCCGGGTGCGCCGGTTCGTGGAGGCCTACAAGGGCCGCTACGGCGCGGAGCCGGACTCGATCGCCGCGTCGACGTACGACACCGTGGGCATGCTGGCGGACGCCATCACCCGAGCGGGCTCCACCGAGGGCCGGCGGGTGCGCGACGCCCTGGCGTCCATCAAAGACTTCCCCGGCGTCACGGGCACGATCACGATGGACGCCGATCGCAACCCCATCAAGCCGGTCGTGATCCTCAAAGTCGAGGGCGGGCGTTTCCGCTTCGCGGGCTCGGTCGCGCCGGGCGGCTCCTGAGACCCGCGCCGTGAGCTACGGCCCGGGCGCCTCCGACGGCTCCAGGATCAGCTCGTCGAAGGAGACTTCGCCCGGCCCGGCCGTCGCCACACCCACGCGCCCGCTGGCGGGCTTCGGGTCGCCGGCCTGGAAGAGTTTCTTGTCGTTGGCAAAGACCGTCAGAGACGGTCCGGACGCGGCGATCCCGAACTTCTCCCAGAGGCGCCCGAAGGGCGCCTTGCTCCGTCCGAGCTCGGCCGTCTTGCCGTCCACCGTGCTCGACAGCACGGCGTCGCCCGTGGCGGTGTCCACCATGAGCAGCACGTAGTTTTTCTCGTCGACCATCCGCACGAGGAGGCCGGCGTGGCCCGTTCCCTGCTTGATCATCGTCGACGCGCTGCCGTCCCGAAAGGCGTACGTGCGCCGCACGGCGGCCGCGATCGAATCGGCGGGCCGATGCGTTTCCGTCTGCACGAGCCGGTTGGGCGCGGACGGCGGATTCATGTCCGTCAGGACCAGCCACCGGGTCTTGCCCTGAGAGCCGAGAACGACCAGGTCGAAAAAGCCGGGAGGCCGCATGATCGAGTCCGAGTCGAAGTGGTTGCGAATCTTCTCCGCCCGCGCCGCCGCGGGCGAGAGCCCGGCCGCAAAGGCCGCCAGGAGAGCACACGTCGAGAGAAAGGACCGCTTCGATTTCGATTTCATCAATGGCCGAAAAACGCTCCGTATGCCCTAAAATTCCCTCCATGGAAACAAACTCCCCCAAGCCGCGGACCTATCGAGCCGACCGTGAAGGCTACGCCTTCGTGCTGGAGCGGTCGGAGGTCGAGCGGCTCAAAGCAATGCCGGAATTCGAAGGGCGGGAAGAGCCCGCCGTGGCCGAAGACTTTCTGCGGTCTCGCGCGGAGAGCTGGGCTGACGTCCTGACCGCGGCCGGCGCCGCGCCCGGCGAGATTCGCGTGTCGATCGATCCGCATCAGAAGAAGGCGCACCTCAAGAAGGCGCAGAAGATCGTCATTACGGCGGACATCTAGAGCCGTAGGGGCGGCCGTTACCGCCGGGCTTCGCCCGGCGTTCCCTACCACGCGGGCATGCCCCCGGAGGTCGGGGGCGGCCGCCCGTGGGCGGGGGACGCGGACCCCCCACCCGCCCCTACGGACGGAAGACTAGAAGCTCAGAATCCCCCGAATCCGGTTTTCCAGGGCGAGAAACGCCTGGCGCGAGTACGGGTCGACGACGACGCGGATCTCGGCGGGAGCCGGCACGTCGTCGGCGATCGAGGCGGCGAGCCGGTCGGCCTGTCCGTCGAAGAACGCCTCACCGATCTCGTCGTCCGACTTTCCGCGGGAGCCCGGGAGCTCCCGCAGGCGCGCCAGGTCCGGCGGGTCCAGGCG
>JBASRI010000284.1:0-1570 GCA_049273755.1 Thermoanaerobaculia bacterium | reverse complement strand
GGTGGCCCTCGTCGCCCGCCCGGCGGCGGAGCTCGAGGAGACCGCGCGCCGGGGCGCGCAGCTCGGGGGAAGGATGGCGGCGATCCCGGCCGACATTACCGAGCGCGGGGTCGCCGAAACCTGCGTCGCCAAGGCCGAGGACGCCCTGGGTCCCATCGACATCCTGGTCAACAACGCCGGCGTCTTCATCTGGCGCCCCTTCCTGTCGCTCTCGGCAGACGACTGGGACCGAGTTCTGGCGACCAACCTGACCGGGGCGGCTGCGTTCTGCAGGGCCGTGCTGCCCCACATGGTCGAACGGCGCAGCGGCCGCGTCGTCAACGTGGCGTCGATCCACGGCATGCGGGGCGACGCCAACGTGGCCGCCCAGAGCGCCGCCAAGTTCGGCCTGATCGGCCTGACACAGAGCCTCGCCCGGGAGTTCCGGTCCTTTAACATCGCCGTCAACGCCGTCTGTCCGGGTACCGTCGAGAACCGGAAGGACGAGGGGGACGCCCTTCACTCCGAGCCTTTGGCCGAGAAGCTCTGGCCCCGGGACATCGCCCGGGCCGTGCTCTTCCTGGCCTCCGACGACGCCGCCGGCATCACGGGCGCGGCCCTCGAGGTCTTCGGCGGAACCCATCTGGTCATTGCGCCGTAATCGGGGTCTGACCCTATAACCCGGGCGATTCTCCAGACGTAATAGGCTTCGTCGGGCCCAGCCCCTTCGGTCGATTCAAAACGGAGGAGGATCATGCGTAAACTCACCGGAGCCCTCGCCGGCCTCGCCCTCTGGGCGGCCTGCGCCGGCGCCCAGACCGCCGACGAGATCGTCGCCAAATACGTCGCCAAGATCGGCGGGATGGACAAGCTGGACGCCATCAAGACCCTTCGCAAGACCGGTAAGTTCACGGGCGGGGGCGGCTTCGAGGCGAGAGTCGTCGAGGAGAACAAGCGTCCCAACATGGTCCGACAGGAGCTCGTGATTCAGGGAATGACCGGCGTGACCGGGTACGACGGCAAAGAGGGCTGGAAGATCGAGCCCTGGGAGGGCAAGAAGGACGTCGAGCCTCTCGGCGAGGAAGAGATGAAGCGGATCGTCGAGGACTCCGACTTCGACGGCCCGCTCGTCCGCTACAAGGAGAAAGGCAACAAGGTCGAGCTCTCCGGGAAGGAACCCGTCGAGGGCACCGACGCGTTCAAGCTCAAGGTGACGCTCGCCAACGGCGACGTCCACTACTACTTCATGGACACCGACTATTTCGTCCCGATCAAGATCGAAACCAAGCGCGTCATCCGGGGCGCCGAGCGCGAGTCGGAGACCTCGATCGGCGACTACAAGGAAGTCGCCGGAGTCTACTTCCCCCACTCGTACGAGATGGGGATGAAGGGCAGCCCGAACCGATCCAAGGTCGTCTACGACAAGATCGAAGCCAACGTGCCCATCGACGACAGCCGGTTCCATCCGCCCGGTAAGGGGCAGGGACAGTGAGGGCCGCCATGAATGTTTCGATTCTCTCCGTGCTTCCGGCCGCTCTGCTCGGCGCGGCGCTCGCCTCCGCGGCGGCGGCGCAGGCGCCCCCGGTCAAGG
>JBASRI010000264.1:0-6151 GCA_049273755.1 Thermoanaerobaculia bacterium | reverse complement strand
TCGCTTTCGTGCTATGCGCGCATCAACGACTTCGGCTTCATCGAGACGCCCTACAAGAAGGTCGAGAAGGGCCGCGTCATCGACCATTTCCAGGTCACGCAGGTCGGCGATACCGCCTTCAAGCTCGGCCAGATCGTCGAGAAGCGGGAGCTCGAGGAAGAGAACGAGCGGGTCCGCAAGAACCACAAGCGGTCCGCCGACGCCGTGCCCTACGCCTTCTACCTCTCGGCGTGGGAAGAGGAGAACTACACCATCGCCCAGGCCAACGCCGAGACGGACGCCTCGGGCCGCATCAAGGAAGAGAAGGTCATCGCCCGCTTCAACGGCGAGTTCATCACGGCCGACCGCGACAAGGTCGACTACAAGGACATCTCGCCCAAGCAGCTCGTCTCGGTGGCGACGGCTCTGATCCCGTTCCTCGAGCACGACGACGCCAACCGG
Source organism: Thermoanaerobaculia bacterium (assembly GCA_049273755.1). GTDB lineage: Bacteria > Acidobacteriota > Thermoanaerobaculia > UBA5066 > Gp7-AA6 > DAHUXD01. Next base: position 5,710 of record JBASRI010000264.1, on the reverse strand, counting down.
GCTCTGATGGGCTCGAACATGCAGCGGCAGGCCGTGCCCCTGTTGAAGGTCGAGACGCCCCTGGTCGGCACCGGCCTCGAGTCCACCGTGGCCCGCGACTCGGGCGCGGTCGTCCTCGCCAAGCGCGGCGGGGTCGTCGACCAGGTCGACTCGGAGCGCATCATCGTGCGTGTCGAGGGCGGGCCCGGCGAGACGGGCGTCGGGACGGGCGCCAAGGAGTTCGGCGCCGACATCTATCCGCTGACGAAGTTCCGGCGCTCCAACCAGAACACCTGCATCAACCAGAAGCCGATCGTGCAGGAGGGCGCCCGGGTGGAGCGGGGCCAGGTCCTGGCCGACGGCCCCTGCACCTCGCAGGGCGAGCTCGCCCTGGGCCGCAACGTCCTCGTGGCGTTCATGCCCTGGCGAGGCTACAACTACGAGGACGCGATCCTGGTCTCCGAGCGCCTCGTCAAGGACGACTTCTTCACGTCGATCCACATCCAGGAGTTCGACATCGAGGCCCGCGACACCAAGCTCGGGCCCGAGGAGATCACGCGCGACATCCCGAACGTGTCCGAGAACGCGCTGCGCGACCTGGACGAATCGGGCATCATCCGGATCGGCGCCTCGGTCAAGCCGGGTGACATCCTGGTCGGCAAGGTCACGCCCAAGGGCGAGACGCAGCTGACTCCGGAAGAGAAGCTGCTTCGGGCGATCTTCGGCGAGAAGGCCGGCGACGTGCGCGACGCGTCCCTGAAGTGCCCGCCGGGCATCGAGGGGACCGTCGTCGACGTCAAGATCTTCTCGCGCAAGGGCATCGACAAGGATCTGCGGGCCCTGGCCATCGAGCAGGACCAGATCGCCAAGATCGAGAAGAACTCCAAGGACGAGATCCGGATCATCCGAGAGGAAGCCAACAAGAAGATCCGGGATCTGCTCGTCAATCGCGTGGCGGCCGAGGAGATCGCCGACCGCGAGGGCAACGAGATCGTCAAGAAGGGCGCGAAGTTCACGGCCGAGGGCGTGGCGCGCCTGACCCCGCAGCAGCTCAAGCGCCTGAAGCTGAAGGACGAGGAGATCGCCGACGAGATCCAGATCATCCTGCGCCGCCAGGACTCGCAGATCGAGGTCTTGAACCGCGTCAACGCGGAGCGGATCGAGCTGCTGCAGAAGGGCGACGAGCTGCCGCCGGGCGTCATCAAGATGGTCAAGGTCTACGTGGCGATGAAGCGCAAGCTCTCGGTGGGCGACAAGATGGCCGGCCGGCACGGCAACAAGGGCGTCATCTCGCGCATCCTCGCGGAGGCCGACATGCCGTACCTGCCGGACGGCACGCCGATCGAGATCGTGCTGAACCCGCTGGGAGTGCCCTCGCGCATGAACGTCGGGCAGATCCTGGAGACGCACCTGGGCTGGGCCGCGCGAGAGCTCGGCCTGACCGTGGCAACCCCAGTCTTCGACGGCGCGACGGAAGGGGAGATCAAGAAGCTGTTGAAGGACGCGAACCTCCCCAATTCCGGCAAGACCGTGCTCTACGACGGCATGACCGGAGAGCCGTTCGAGCAGCAGGTCACGGTGGGATACATCTACATGTTGAAACTCTCGCACCTGGTCGACGACAAGATCCACGCGCGCTCGATCGGGCCGTATTCGCTGATCACGCAGCAGCCGCTGGGCGGCAAGGCGCAGTTCGGCGGACAGCGCTTCGGCGAGATGGAGGTCTGGGCCCTCGAGGCCTACGGCGCCTCCTACACGCTGCAGGAGCTGTTGACGGTCAAGTCCGACGACGTGGAAGGCCGCTCGCAGGCCTACGAGGCGATCGTGAAGGGCGAGGTCCCGGCCGAGCCGGGGCTTCCGGAGTCCTTCAACGTCCTCGTCCGCGAGCTGCAGTCGCTGTGCCTTGACGTGGAGCTGATCAAGCGATGACCCGACTTTTTCGAATCGAATCGACGCGGACGCTGCGCTCCGGCCATGGGATGGTGCGCCGCGGCCGCTTGCTCTCTTCGGCGCCGTCGAGGCGCCGCTCAAAGTGTCTGCTCTCGATAGGTCGCGATGAACGACCCGTGAGAAGGAGCAACTAAGTGGAAACGCTCGCTTTTGCAAATCGTCCGACGACGTTGAAGGACTTCAACGCGATCAAGATCTCTCTGGCTTCGCCCGAGAAGATCCGGTCGTGGTCCTTCGGCGAAGTCACCAAGCCGGAGACGATCAACTACCGCACGTTCAAGCCGGAGCGGGACGGGCTGTTCTGCGCCAAGATCTTCGGCCCGATCACCGACTGGGAGTGCCTCTGCGGTAAGTACAAGCGGATGAAGCACCGCGGCGTCGTCTGCGACAAGTGCGGCGTCGAGGTGACCAAGTCCAAAGTGCGGCGGGAGCGGATGGGCCACATCGAGCTGGCCTCGCCCGTGTCGCACGTCTGGTTTTTCAAGGGGTTGCCCTCGCGCATCGGCCACCTGCTCGACATCTCGCTCCGGGACCTGGAGCGGATCCTCTACTTCGAGTCGTACGTCGTCGTCGACCCCGGCGACACGGACCTGAAGGAGAAGGAGCTGCTCTCCGAGGAGCGGCACCGTCAGCTGCGCCTGGAGCTCGGGGACGTGTTCGTGGCCCGCATGGGCGCCGGAGCGATCAAGGAGCTCCTGCAGCGCGTCGACGTCGACATGCTGTCGGAAGAGCTCCGGATGATCATGAAGACGGAGACCTCGCAGATCAAGCGCCAGAAGGCGGCCAAGCGTCTGAAGGTGTGCGACGCGTTCCGCCGCTCCGGCCACCGGCCCGAGTGGATGATCCTCGACGTGATCCCGGTGATCCCGCCGGAGCTGCGGCCTCTCGTGCCTCTGGACGGCGGCCGCTTCGCGACCTCCGACTTGAACGACCTGTACCGCCGCGTGATCAACCGCAACAACCGGTTGAAGAAGCTGCTCGAGCTGCGCGCCCCCGAGGTCATCGTCCGCAACGAGAAGCGCATGCTCCAGGAGGCAGTGGACGCCCTCTTCGACAACGGCCGTCGCGGCCGCGTGCTCAAGGGCTCCAACAACCGCCCGCTCAAGTCCCTCTCGGACACCCTGAAGGGCAAGCAGGGCCGGTTCCGCCAGAACCTGCTCGGAAAGCGGGTCGACTACTCGGGCCGGTCGGTCGTCGTGGTCGGACCGGAGCTCAAGCTCCACCAGGCGGGTCTTCCCAAGAAGATGGCCGTCGAGCTCTTCAAGCCGTTCATCTACAACCGGCTCGAGAAGAAGGGCCTGGCCTCGACGATCAAGGCGGCCAAGGAGCTCGTCGAGTCCGGCGTCACCGAGGTGTGGGACGCGCTCGAGGAGGTCATCCGCGACCACGCGGTCCTGCTCAACCGGGCGCCGACGCTGCACCGCCTGGGCATCCAGGCGTTCCAGCCGGTCTTGGTGGAGGGCAAGGCGATCAAGATCCACCCCCTGGTCTGCCCGGCGTTCAACGCCGACTTCGACGGCGACCAGATGGCCGTGCACGTGCCGCTGTCGCCCAAGGCCCAGGTCGAGGCGGAGCTGTTGATGCTCTCCTCGAACAACATCCTGTCGCCGGCCTCGGGCCGGCCCCTGGCCGTGCCGTCGCAGGACCTGGTCCTGGGGATCTACTACCTGACGAAGTCCCGCGCCAACACCAAGGGCGAGGGCCGCATCTTCGCCGACTTCGACGAAGTCATCCTGGCCTACGAGCAGGGCGACGTCACGACCCACACGCCGATCCGGGTGCGCTACTCGGGCCGGTACATGGACCTGACGACGCAATACAACGACCAGGACATCTCGCACGCCGAGGTCCAGGACGTCGAGCGGACTCTCATCGACACGACCGTCGGCCGCGTGGTCTTCAACCGGTCGCTGCCGGACGTCGTGCCCTTCATCAACGGGAACCTCAAGAAGCGCGGCCTGACGGACTTCGTCAGCTACGTCTACCTGACCTTCGGCGAGAACATGACCGTCCTGATGCTCGACGACTTGAAGGACCTGGGCTTCGCCGCGGCGACCCGGGCCGGCATCTCGATCGGCGTGGACGACATGGTCATCCCGGCCAAGAAGGAGGACTACCTCCAGGCCGCCCGCAAGGAAGTCAACGAGGTCGAGTCCCAGCGCTCCTCCGGCGTCATCACGGCCGGAGAGCGCCACAACAAGATCATCGACATCTGGCACCGGACGACCGAGGCCATCTCGGACGAGATGTTCCGGGAAATGAAGAAGTCCGACCTGATCGGCACGGAGTTCAATCCGATCTACATCATGGCGGAGTCGGGCGCGCGCGGCTCCAAGGAGCAGGTCCGGCAGCTCGCCGGCATGCGCGGCCTGATGTCCAAGCCCTCGGGCGAGGTCATCGAGACTCCCATCACGGCCAACTTCCGCGAGGGCCTGTCGGTCCTCCAGTACTTCATCTCGACGCACGGCGCGCGCAAGGGCCTGGCCGACACGGCCTTGAAGACGGCGGACTCGGGGTACCTGACCCGCCGCCTCGTGGACGTGGCGCAGGACGTCATCGTCATCCAGGAGGACTGCGGGACTTCCGACGGCATCACGGTCTCGGCGATCATGGAGGGCGGCGACACGCTCGAGCCGCTCCGCGACCGCATCGTGGGCCGCGTCTGTCAGGACGACATCTTCGACCCGCTCTCCGAGGAGAAGATCATCGGGATCGGCGAGGAGATCACCGAGGAGCTCGCCTCCCGCGTTCAGGAGGCCGGTATCGAGCGGGTCAAGATCCGCTCGGTGCTGACCTGCGAGACCAAGCGGGGGGTCTGCCGCCTCTGCTACGGGCGCATGCTGGCCACGGGCAAGATGGTCGAGATCGGCGAGGCCGTCGGCGTCATCGCGGCCCAGTCGATCGGCGAGCCGGGCACCCAGCTGACGATGCGGACGTTCCACTACGGCGGAACGGCCTCGCGCGTCACCGAGCAGTCCAAGCACGCCGCCAAGAACCCGGGCACGGTCAAGTTTCTCTCGATCGCGACGGTCCAGCGCAAGGACGGCAACCTCGTCGTCGTCAACCGCAACGGCAAGATCACGATCATGGACAACAAGGGGCGCGAGAAGGAGCGCTACTCGGTGGTCTACGGGTCGACGATCAAGGTCACCGACGGACACGAGGTCGTGCCGGGGCAGGAGCTGGTCGAGTGGGATCCGTTCACCTCGGCGATCCTGACCGAGGTCGGCGGGGCCGTCGAGTTCCGCGACATCGTGGAAGGGGAGAACCTCCGCGAGGAGACCGACCGCGTCACGGGCCTCGCCCAGAACATCATCGTCGAGACGGTGGGCGCCGAGAAGCGCTCGCCCCAGGTCATCGTGCGCGGCAAGTCGGGGGAGAGGAAGTACCTGCTCCCGATCGGCTCGCACCTCATGGTCACGGACAAGCAGGAGGTCTCGCCCGGCGACGTGCTGGCCAAGATCCCCCGCGAGACGACCAAGACCAAGGACATCACGGGAGGTCTCCCGCGCATCGTCGAGCTCTTCGAGGCGCGGCGGCCCAAGGACGCCGCGGTCATCACCGAGATCGACGGCACCGTGTCCCACGGCCCCATCGCCAAGGGCATGCGCAAGGTCATCATCACGGGCGACGACGGCGAGACGCGCGAGTACCTGATCCCGCGCTATACCCACGTCAACGTCCAGGAAGGCGAACGGGTCCGCGCCGGCGACCCGCTCATCGACGGCCCGATCAACCCGCATGACGTCCTCGCGATCCTGGGCGAGAAGGAGCTGCAGCG
>JBASRI010000250.1:0-30101 GCA_049273755.1 Thermoanaerobaculia bacterium | reverse complement strand
CCCCTACGACGCCGTCCGGTCGAGCACGGCGCAGCGGCGGAAGTCTAGCAAACTCGGTCAGGAGCCCAGGTGCGTCGCGAGGTACCAGTCGTTATCGTGAGGATCCTTCACGTGCCCGACGCGGTCGCCGTAGGGCTGAGCCTTTGGGGCTTCGACGGCCTGCGCGCCGCCAGCGACCGCCCGCGCGTACCAGGCATCGACGTCGTCCACGTAGAGGTAGAGCATCGCCGGCGTGGAGGGCAGGTGCTCGCCATGCGCCTCGCCCATCTCGACGACCGAGTTGCCGATCCGCATCGTGGCGTGCTGCACGATGCCGTCGGGCGAAGCCGCACGCTCGATCTCCTCGGCGGCGAGAGTCTCCTTCAGGAAGCTCATCAAGCCGGCCGCGTCGCGGGCCAGGAAGTACGGTGTGACGGTCCGCAAGCCCTCGGGAACGTGCGACGGCCCGACGCGGTGCGAGGCGATGAACCAGCGATTCCCGAACGGATCGGTCACGCCCGCCTCCCGGTCGCCGTAGGGCTGGTCCATCGGTGCGTAGAGCGAGACCGCGCCCGCCTCGAGCGCCTTCCGGTACGTCGCATCCGCGTCGGGGACATAGAGGTGAAGCGTGGCTCGCGATTCGCGGAACGGCATCCCGGGGAATCCCCCCAGCATCACGTTCGAATCGCCGATGCGCACCTCGGCGTGGAACCCGCCGGCCGAGCCTGTGGAGCGCAGCAGCTCCGTGGCGCCGAACGCCTCCTTCGTGAACCCGACCAGTTCCTCCGCGCGGGGCACCACCACGTAGGGCGTCACCGTGTGGAAGCCGGCGCGCGACCCGGCGGCAACCTCGGTTTCACCCGTTCGCCCGGAAGGGCCGGAGCGCACGAGCTCGGCCTTCAAGCGGCTCCGGAAGTCTTCGCGCGGCAGCAGCGCGAGGCCCTCCGCGACCGTAGCCAGCGCGGCCGCCTCCGGGTCCTCGGGCCGCGGCGCGGAGCGTCCGGCCAGGATCGCATCGACGCGCCGATCAAGCTCTTCGGCAATATTGCGGTCAGCCATGGGATTCACTCACGCGCGCCCTCAACCCTTGGAGGGCGCGAAACTGCAGCTGCTTGACGGCGCCCTCGCTCTTGCCGAGCTCCCGGGCCACCTCCCGAATGCTCTTCTCCTCGGAGAAGCGCAGGCGCACGACGCGGCGTTGCTCCTCGGGTAGCTCGGCGACGAGGCGGTGAAGCCGCGCGCACCGCTCAGCGTCCTCCGCGTCCTCTCTCCGCGCCTCGGGCAGCTCGAGCGAACGGTCGCGCGCCGTCTTGCGATAGTGATCCGCGAGGGCGTTGATGGCGATGCGGAAGAGCCAGGCCGAGAACGGCACGCCCCGCCACTCGAAGCGGGAGAGGTTGGCCAACGCCTGGTGGAACACTTCAGACGTCAGATCTTCGGCTTCGGCGCGGCTCCCGACGCGGCGCGCCACGTAGGCGTAGACGCGGTGAAAGTGCGCGTCGTAGAGCTCCGCGAAGCGTCCCGGATCCCGCTGCGCCGCCTCGATCGAGCGGCGCTCGTCCGGCTCCTCAGGCTGCGTCGCCAAGCCCGCACCCATGCGCCATGTCCGAACGGTACAACCGTCGGGCGAGCGAAAGGTTACGGCGAGAGAGGCGGGTGGAGCGTCTTCGCCGCCTAGGCGAACGTGCGCGGGACCGGCGGGGCTGCGGCCGCGCTTCCCGTGAGGGGCCCGGCCGCGACGCGACGGTCGACGAGATCCAGAAGCGCCTCCAGGCGCTCCAGCATTTCGAACACGAGCGCAGGGCCTTCGAGCGTCCGGCAAGAGAACGAGATCGTTCCGCCCTGGCGAGAGAGACGGAAGGGGCGATGCGCGGCCGACTCCTCGCAGAGGGCACGCAACGCTTGCGCCCAGCGCTCGTCGGCGCCGCCGCGAACCCCGATGGTGTACCGCGTGTCGGTGTTCCCCACCTCTGCCCGAAGCGTGGCGTGATCGAGACGAGCGCGCGCACCGACCCCGGCGTTCGATGTGGTATTCGTCATGTCCCCCACCTTTCCTACTGCAAGAGTCGCAATTCGGAGGCCAGGGGCACAAATCGTTGGCGCAGCGTCAGTTGTCGAATCGGAGGCCAGGCGGTGCTCGCCAAATCGTTACTATCGGTAACGAAAGAACCTGTCCCCAAGGACAGGCCGCCGAGTCGCTTCCTGCTTCCTTCGGAGGGTAACCGCGCGTGGAACATCGGGCATCCGGTTGCGTAGGTGGTCGATGGGGAGCCTGAACATGCTGAAGTGCTCGTCGAGACGTCGATTCGCCACCGGGTTGCTGGTCGCAGGGATCGCGGCAGCCGGCGCCACCAGCGCTGCCGCCCAGACGCGCGAAGCCAAACAGGAAAAGCAAGCGACCGGAAGGCAGGAGCCCTCCACGCTCGCGGTCACGATTCCGTGGCAGTGGTTGGCCTCGAGCGGAGGCACGATGAACTTCCAATGCGATTCCAACCGGCCGCCCAACGATGAGGGCGTGAAGATGGTGGAGGCGCTCAGCCGCGCCGGGCGCCAGGGCCGCTACGCGGGCAAGGGTGACGACGGCGGGACTTTCACCGGCACGCGAAAGGCTGACGACTTCACCTTCGAAGCCGTCAGCAAGGACGGCTCGAAGTTCGTCCTGCAGATGCCCTGGCTCGCCGCGCGGTGCATCTTCGGCGGCGCGAGGCTCGCAGGCGCGACCGCGGTGGAGCTGCGCGCCCGGGACATCGGAGGCCACCTCCGCCTCGAAGTCGCAGGCCAGACGAAGGGCGTGAGCGTCGAGGTCAAGAAGTAAACGACACGCCACGATCGCGCGACTCCGTTCGTGTTTCGCCGGTCGAGGCACCGATGCCGGGCGTATCGAGGTGCGATTATCGTTTCTTTGCGGCGGGCTCCTGCCGCAGCGTTGTCGGCGAAGGGACGGGGCTTGCCTGCTCGGCTTCCCACGCCCGGCGGAGGCATCCCGCTAGGCTTTCGGCGAGTGCCCGGACGTTCGCCGTTTCCTCCATCAGGGAGGAATGGCCGCCCGGGACCTCGTGAACCTCGACCCCTTCGCCGCAGAGCTCGTCCCACCCCAAATGCGGATCGGCGAGGGAACGGTCGTTGCGGAAGTCCCTCCACTGGTCCTCCGCTCGGAAAATCGTGACCCGGCCTTCGTAGAAGCCCGGGACATAGCTGTTGGAGGCCCGGCGATTCGCATTGAGGACTTCTCGTTGCGCCCTCATCAGGGGGCGGAAGAGCGCCTCGTAGCCGCGGGTGAAAGCTCGGCGCATGAGCAAGAGCAGGGTTTCCGTTCGCCCCAGCAGATAGGAGAGCTTCTCCCTCGCCCCAATCGTCTTCAAGGTTGCGATGTGGATCCGCGTCCGGTTACGAACGAACTCGAAGCGCGTCGGCCCGGGGGTCAAGGGAAAATTCGCCGTATCGAAGAAAGCCAGGAGAGCCGTCCTCTGGCCCTGGGCCCGAAGCTGTCGGGCCATCTCGAAGGCGACCTTCCCGCCGAAGGAATAGCCCCCCAGGTGATACGGCCCTTCCGGCTGAACTTCGCGGACTTCACGAACGTAGTGCGCCGCCATCTGCTCCACGGTCTCGTAAGGCGCCCGCTTTCCATCCAGACCCTGGGCCTGGAGCCCGTAGAACGGTTGATTCGGCCCGAGCAGCAGGGCGAGCTCCCGGTAGTAGACGATTCCGGTGTTCGCATGGACGCAGAAGAACGGAGGCCTGGTCCCTTTCGGTTGAACCGCCACGAGCGAAGGGAAGGGGCGCTTCGAGCGCCTCTTCTCCTGCAACATCTCAGCCAGCCCTGCAACCGTCGGAGCCCGAAAGATCGTCGCCAACGCCAGCTGCCGGCCGAGCTGTTTCTCGATTTTCGCCGCCAACTGGGCGGCCAGCAGCGAGTGTCCGCCGAGATCGAAGAAGTTGTCGTGGATTCCGACGCTTTCGAGGCCCAGGATCTCGCACCAGATACGGGCGATGCTCGCCTCGGCCGCGTTGCGAGGCGCGACGAAACCATCTTCGAGCTCCGGCCTCGAAGGGTCTGGCGGCGGAAGCGCTCGGCGGTCGATCTTGCCGTTCGGCGTGAGCGGGAAGGCATCGAGCCAGATGAAGGAGGCCGGGATCATGAAATCGGGCAGTTTTCTCTCGAGCAAGGCTCGCAGCTCGACGTGACTCGGAGTGTGTTTCCGACCACGGACGAGATAGGCGAGCAAGCGTTGGTCGCCGGGCACCTGCTCGCGCGACACGGCCACGGCTTCGCGCACGGACGGGTGTTTCAACAGCGTCTCTTCGACCTCAGCCAGCTCGATTCGGTGACCTCGAATCTTGACCTGGGAGTCTCTTCGACCGAGAAACTGAATTGCCCCGTCGGGAAGACGACGCCCCAGATCCCCGGTCCGATAGATGCGGCGCGTCCCGCCATCCGGATCGGGAAGAAACGCGGCTTGCGTCACCTCCGGCTTGCCCCAGTATCCGAGGGCCACGTAGGGGCTCCGGATGCCGATCTCCCCGCAGAGCTCCGTCGCTCGACTCTGCGGATCCAGAAGCAGAATCTCCGTGTCGTCCACCGGGTACCCGACCGGCACCGTACTGCGGTGAATCTCCGTCCGGCGGTCGAGAAAGTACTGGAGCGCGACCGTCGACTCTGTCGGCCCCAGCCCATTGACGAAGAGACAGTCGCCGGGAAAATGCCTCCGGTAAAACTCGACATCCCCTCGATGGGCTTCCTCGCCTCCGAGTACGACCAGTCGGACCCTCGGAAAGCTCTGCTGCCCATTCAAGGGTCCGGCGAATGCCCGAAAGACCGTCGGCACGGCATGGAGGATGGTGACCTCTTCCCGCGCCAACCATTCCGCCAGCCCGGCCACGCCCCGCGCCTTGATGTCCCAGAGGCACAGCGTCGCGCCGTTCAAGAGAGCTCCGAAGATGTCCATGACCGCCGCGTCGAAGCTGTAGGAGGCCAGCAAGCTCAGCCGATCGTCGGCGCCTATGTGGAGCCCGTTCGTATAGGCGCGAATGAAATGGAGGACGTTGCGATGGTTCTGCATCACCCCCTTGGGCCGTCCTGTCGAGCCTGAGGTGTACAGGATGTACGCCAGGGTCTCCGGCCCGATCGGCGTGGCGGGATTGGGACCGGAGCTCCGTGTGCTCAGGCGGTCGAGACTCGCTACGGGGCATCTTCCCTCGCCGAGCGATCTGGCCAGCGCAAGATTCTGGTGGTTCGTCAAGATGACCGCGGCCCCGGAATCCTCCAGCATGTAAGCCAAGCGCTCCGCGGGATAGGACGCGTCGAGCGGGACGTAGGTCTTGCCTGCCTTCAGGCTTCCCAGAATCGCCGCGATCATCGGAGCATCCTGCTCGAACAGCAACGCGACCCGTTCCGGCCCCGCTCCCGCAAGCTCCGTAACCGCCCGGGCGACCCGGTCGTTCTCGTGAGCCAGCCGCTCGTACGTCCAGGAATGCGTCGCGGTCCTGACCGCAATCCTCGAGGAGTACCGCCGCACCTGCTGCTCGAATCGCTCCGTGATCGACTGTTCGATCTCTTCCTTGCGAAACTCGAGAAAGGGATTGCTCGGCCCAACCCTGTTGGTTTTGCCGGCCAGCACAAGCCGCTCCGCTTCGGTCAGAACCGGAAGGCGTGAAATATGGCAATCTGGATCCGACGCGATTCCCTCGAGCAGGGTCCGGAAATGCCCCAGCATCTGACGAACCGTTGAAGCCTCGAAGAGGTCGGTGTCGTATCGGAACGAGGCTCCGATCTCCTCCCCCCTGTCCTCGAAAGAAGCCGTGAGATCGAACTTGGTGGTTTCCGCGCTCCACGGCAGCACAGTCACGGATGCACCCGCGAGCCGAAGCGGCGCGGAAGAGGCGTTCTCCAGTGTCATCATCACTTGGAACAGCGGCGAGTGACTCAGAGTCCGCTCCGGGTTCAACTCCTCGACCAGCCTCTCGAACGGAAGATCCTGGTGGCCATACGCCCCGATCGCAACCTCGCGCACCCGACCGAGCAACTCCCGGAAAGTGGGGTCGCCGGACAGATCCGTACGCAAGACGAGCGTGTTGACGAAAAACCCGATCAGTCCTTCGATGTCGCTCCGATTGCGTCCGGCCACGAGAGAACCCACGACGACGTCGTCTTGCCCCGAGTGACGCAGGAGCAGGACCTTGAGAGCCGCAAGAAGCGTCATGAAGAGGGTCGCCCCTTCGCGCTGGCCGAGCGTACGGATCGCCTGGGCCACCTTCTTGCCGATCGCGACGGTCTCCGTCCCCCCCCGGTGGGTCTGCACAGGAGGGCGCGACCGGCTGGCCGGCAGCTCCAGGACGGCCGGAGCGCCGGCGAGCTGCCTCTTCCAGTAGGAGAGCTGTTCTTCGAGGACACTCCCACGCAGCCACTCCCGTTGCCAGATGGCGAAGTCCGCGTAGCGGATCGGTAGGGGGGACAAGGGCGACGGCCGCCCCTCGCGGTAGGCCTCATACAACGCGGCGAGCTCCTGGTCGAAGATGTCGCCGGACCAGCCATCGAAGACGATGTGGTGAACGGTGACGAGCAGGACGTGCTCCTGTTCGGCGAGGCGCAGGAGCGTCGTTCGCAGCAAGGATCCCCGGGCGAGGTCGAAGGGACTCGACGCTTCCTCCTCAACGATGCGCCGGAGCTCCGCGTCTCGGGCCATTTCCGCAAAGGCGCCGAGATCGACGACCGACAGCGACGGCGTTCGAGGAGGTGCGATGACCTGAACCGGGTTGCCGTCGGCCACCGGGAACGCGCTCCGCAACACCTCGTGGCGTTCCTGGATGGTGTCCAGAGCGCGCCCGAGCGCCTCCACGTCGAGGCTCCCGCGGATGCGGAGCGCCCGAGGGATGTTGTACAAGGGCACGCCCGAGTTGAGCCTGTCCAGAATCCACAGGTGCTGCTGGGCGAACGAAAGAGGCAACGCCCCCTCCACTTGCCGGAGGGGAATGGGCCCCCCCTCCGCGGAGAGGCGCCCGTCTTCGAGCCGACTCTTCGGAATCGAGCGAGCCTCCGGGGAGCGTCTGGCGATAGGTCGGCTAAGGTCGTTCAGCGCGGACTCCCGATCCGGGTCGCCGCTCGGGACTTCGATGCCCGTCGAGGATTCCATGGCGGCCGTGGCGGCACTGTCGGCCTGTCTCTGAGCGATCACCAACGCCAGTCTCGCAACGGTGGGATTTGAAAAGAGATCCCTCAGAGGTAGGTCGACTTGAAACGCGTTGCGAGCCCGGGAAATGATCTGGGTCGCGATCAGCGAATGCCCTCCCAGGGCAAAGAAATCGTCCTCTACCCCGATCCCGTCAACGCCCAGAGCCAGCGACCAGATCCCGACCAATCGCTCCTCTATCGGCGTTCGCGGCGCTACCCAAGAACCTTCGAGCTCGGGCCGAGTTGGTTCCGGGTTAGGCAGGGCCCGACGATCCACTTTCCCGTTGGGCGTCAGCGGAAGGGCTTCGAGAAAGATGAAGACCGAAGGGACCATGTAGTCGGGCAACGTCATTTTCAAGAAATCACGCAGCCTGGCCACGGTGGGATGCGCCCCATCGCGCGCTACGACGTAACCCACCAACCGCTTGTCTCCAGACGCCTCTTGCCGCGCCGCGACGGCGCACGCCCGCACTTCCAGATGGCGCGCCAGAGCCGCTTCGATTTCGCCGATTTCGACGCGGTAACCGCGGATCTTGACCTGATGGTCAAGCCGTCCCAAGAACTGGATGTCCCCGCCCGGCAGGAAGCGCGCCCGGTCTCCCGTTCGGTACATCCGTTCCCCGCAGCGATAAGGATCGGACAGGAACTTCTCCGCGGTCAGCTCGGCGCGGTTCAGATAACCCCGCGCGACGCCCGCCCCGGCCACGTAGAGATCCCCGGGGACGCCGACCGGCAACGGCTGAAGCCGCGCGTCGAGGATGTACACGCGCTCGTTCGAGAGCGGCCGGCCTATAGTCGCCGGCCCATCCGCGGTCCGCGTCGCGCCAGTCGAAAAGACCGTGTCCTCCGTGGGTCCGTAGAGGTCCAAGACGCGACGCACGGTACCGCTCCCTAAGATCTCCCCCACGAGCGAGGCCGCCAGGGGCTCTCCCGCGAGAGTGACGGTCTCGACGGAGGCGGGCAGCGCACCCATCCGGAGCAGCTCGGTCATCGCCGAGGGAACCGTGGTGACCAGTCTGACCTCCTCCGCCGCGGGCAACCGGGATAGCTCGAGCACGTTCTGCGCGAGCACAACCTTGCCCCCACTGGCAAGCGGCGCGAACAGCTCGAAAACCGAGAGATCAAAGCAGATCGAGGCCGAGGCGAGCACTCCCGCCAGCTCCCGGCGGGAAAAAAACTCCTTCGCCCATTCGAGCAGAGCGACTGCACTGTAGTGCTCGATCGCGACCCCTTTCGGGGTCCCCGTCGAGCCGGAGGTATAGATGACGTAGGCGAGGTTTCTTGCGGTGGCCCGACCTCGGGGATTTTCGCCGCTCTCGCGGGAGATTTCCGCCCAATCCCCGTCCAGGCGCACCTTCTCGAAGCGACCCTCCGGAAGACTCTCCGCGAGACTCTCTTGCGTCAGGACCACTCGCGCCGCCGTATCCTCGAGCATGAGCGCTACGCGCTGCCGCGGATAGCGCGGATCGACAGGCACGTAGGCCCCACCCGCCTTCAGGATCCCCAGCAACCCCACCACCATGTCCAGCGAGCGTTCGACGGAGAGCCCGACCAAGACTTCGGGACCCACCCCGCGCTTGCTCAAGAATCTGCCGAGCCTGTTCGCCCGCTCGTTCAACTGCCCGTACGTCAGCCGCTCCGCGCCAAAAACCACCGCCTCCGCCTCCGGCGTCCTCTCCGCCTGCTCCTCGAAGAGCCCGTGCACCGTCTTATCCTTCGGAAGCTCCGCCTCCGTCTGGTTCCACTCCACGAGCACTTGATGCCGCTCTTGCGTCGTCAAGAGCGGCAGCTGCGACAGGCGGAGGTCGGGATCCTCTGCAATTCCTCCGAGCAAGACCTCGAGGTGCCCCAGCATCCGTCGAACGGCGAAAGCATCGAAGAGGTCGGTGTTGTACTGGAGCGAGGCCGCGATCTCCTTGCCCGTGTCCGCAAAGGAGGCCGTAAGGTCGAACTTCGCGCTTGCCCCCTCGAGCGCCAAGGGAGTCACGGAGACACCCGCAAGCCGAAGCCCGGCGGCCCGTCCGTTCTGCATAAGTACCATCACCTGGAAGAGTGGCGAGTGGCTCAGCGTCCGCTCCGGGTTCAATTCTTCGACGAGCTTCTCGAAGGGGAGGTCCTGGTGGTCGTAGGCCTCGATGGCGACCTCGCGCACGCGTCCGAGCAGCTCCCGAAACGTAGGGTCGCCTGACAGATCAGTCCTCAAGGCCAGCGTGTTGGCGAAGAAGCCGATCAGTCCTTCGATCTCGCTGCGATTGCGCCCGGCCACGGGAGAACCCACCACGATGTCCTCTTGTCCCGAATGACGCAGGAGCAGGACCTTGAAGGCGGCGAGCAGCGTCATGAAGAGCGTCGCGCCCTCTCGCTGGCCCAGCAACCGGATCGCATCGGCCAGCTCCTGTGAGATCGAAACGGTCTCCGTCGCCCCCCGGAAGCTCTGCCTCGCCGGGCGCAAGTTGCTGGCGGGCAGCTCCAGGACGGCAGGAGCGCCTTCGAGCTGCCGCTTCCAATAGGAAAGCTGCTCCTCGAGGATCTTCCCGCTCAACCGCTCCCGCTGCCAGACAGCGAAGTCCGCGTACTGGATCGGCAGCGCCGGTAACGGCGACGGCCGCCCCTCGTGGTAGGCCTCGTAGAGCGCGGCAAGCTCCCGCTCGAAGATCTCGACAGACCACCCATCGAAAACGGCGTGGTGAACGGTGACGAACAGAACATGCTCCTGCTCGGCCCACCGCAGCAGCATCGCCCGCAGCAACGGCCCCCGGGCCAGATCGAAAGGCCTCTGCGATTCCTCCTGCCCCAGGCGACGGGCCTCCGCCTCTCGAGCGGCTGGCGCCAAGGCAACGAGATCGACGACCGAGAGGGATAAAGCCCGAGGCGGGTCCACGACCTGCACGGGGTTGCCGTCGACCAATACGAAGACGCTGCGCAAGACCTCGTGGCGTTCTTGGATCGTGCCCAGAGCCCGCCCGAGCGCCTCCACGTCGAGCGACCCCCGCATGCGCAAGGCCAGAGGCAGGTTGTAAAAGGGCAAGCCCGGGTCCAGCCTGTCCAAAAACCAAAGACGCTGCTGGGCAAACGAAAGAGGGACGGGAGCCTCACCCCAACGTCGCCGGCTCGTCTGCGCCGCTTCCGCGAGGGATTCGTCGAGCTCGGCGGGCGCAGCTCTTCCGGCCTGTCTCTGGGCGAGCGCCGACGCCAGTCCCACAACGGTGGGGTTCAAGAACAGATCCCGCAGCGGGAGTTCGACGTGAAACGCGTCGCGGACCCGGGAAATGACTTGCGTCGCGAGCAGGGAGTGTCCGCCCAACTCGAAGAAATTGTCCTCGACCCCCACTCGGTCGACTCGCAGCAAGTTCATCCAGATTTCCGTCAAAATCTCTTCGACCGGCGTTCGGGGTTCGCGGTACGCGTCGTCGAGCTCGGGGCGCACGGATTCCGGTGCGGGGAGCGCCGCAACATCGAGCTTGCCGTTCGGCGTCAGCGGCAGCGCGTCGAGCAGAATGAAATTCGAGGGCACCATGTGCCCCGGAAGGGTCTCGTTCAACTGGCCGCGCAGAACTCTGACGGACGGGCAGCGCGCTCCATCCGGCACGAGATACGCGAGGAGGCGCACCTCACCCGGCCGGTCCTCGTGCGCTCGCACGACGGCCTCGCGCACGCCGCCGATCCCCCGCAGCGCCGCCTCGACTTCTCCCAGCTCCACCCGGAACCCTCGCAGCTTGACCTGCCCATCGACGCGGCCGAGGTACTCCAGATTGCCGCCGGGCTGGAGGCGCGCCCGGTCTCCCGTCCGGTAAATCCGTTCGTTGCCGCCGCGGATGGGGTCGGGGATGAACCTCTCCGCCGTCAGCTCCGGACGGTTTCGATATCCCCGCGCCATGCCTGCGCCACCGATATAGAGCTCGCCCGGAACGCCGACGGGCACCGGCTGCAACCTTCCGTCCAGCACGTACGTTCGAACGTTTGAAATGGGACACCCGATCGGCACCGTCCGCGAGATCGATTCCGCCAGGCCGGCGTCCGGCTCCCAGAAGGTCGCGGCGATCGTCGCTTCCGTGGGCCCATAGGCGTTCAGGAGCCGTACCCGTTCGCCTGCCATCTCGCGCCACTGCGCGAACCGTTCCGGGAGCGCCCTCTCTCCACCGATGAGCACGAAGCGCAATGACTCGGGAAGGGTCAGGTGCTCCGCCGACGCGACGGCGACCAACTCGTGCCAGTAAGACGTCGGAAGATCGAGGATCGTGAGCCTCCACTCCCGACACCTGGCGAGAAAGGTCGCTACCGTGCCAATCATCTCCTCCGAGCGCAAGACGAGGGTCCCGCCTCTCGAAAGCGTCGTGAAAATCTCCTGTGCGGACGCGTCGAAGCTCAAAGAGTGGAACTGGAGAACGCGCTCGCCCGGACGAACGCCGAAGCGTTCCGCCGCAATCCAGACGTGGTTCGTCAGGGGCCCATGCTCGATCTCGACCCCCTTCGGTTTTCCTGTGGAGCCGGAGGTGTAGATGACGTAGGCCAGGTTCTGCGGCGCGATCCCGCTGTCAAAGTTTCCTTCGGGTTCCCGAGCGATCGTCTCCCACGAGGCATCGAGGAGGATCGTTCGCGAGGGCAGAGGTGGACTGGTTCCTGCGGCCTCGAGATGGGTCAGCAGCGCGTGTGCGCCCGAGTCTTCCAGCATGAAGCGCAGCCGCTCGCGCGGGTACTCTGGGTCCAGCGGCAGGTAGGCCCCACCCGCCTTCAGAATTCCCAGGAGCCCGATCACCATCTCCAATGACCGTTCCGCGCACAACCCGACCAAGACCTCCGGCCCAACACCGAGTCCCCGGAGGTGCCGCGCCAGCTGGTTGGAACGAGCGTTCAGCTCCCGATATGTCAGCTGCTTGCCTTCCAACTCGACCGCTACTGCCTCCGGCGTCCTCTCCGCCTGCTCCTCGAAGAGTCTCTGCACCGTCTTGCCCCGCGGATACTCCCGTTCGGTCTGGTTCCACTCGACCAACACCTGTCGCCGCTCCGCCTTTGTCAGAAGGGGCAACTCCGCGATTCGCAGACGCGGATCGGCCACGATCCCTTCGAGCAGGGTGCGCCAATTCGCGGCGATGCGGGCGACGGTCGTGGCGTCGAACAAGTCCGTGTTGTAGGTGAGGCGACCATTGATTCGCTCCGGGCGGTCGTCCAGCTCGAGATGCAAATCGAACTTCGCCGCACTGGCCTCGACAGCCGTCGGGGTCAGGCACGATACGAAATCGGGCGCTGGCGGCTCGAAGGAAAAGAGCACTTGAAAGAGGGGATTGCGGCCGGGATCCCGCCCGGCCTCGAGCTCCTTGACGAGGCGCTCAAAAGGCACCTCGTTCTCCAAGGCCCCCAGGGTCACCTCCTTCACCCGCCCCAGAAGCTCCCGAAAGGTTGGGTTGCCGGACAGGTCGGTGCGCAAGACCAGCGTGTTGTGGAACAACCCGTTCGGCTTTGCGATCTCTGCGCCCGCGCGGCCCGCAGCGATGCTCCCAACCACGATGTCTTCCTGTCCCGTGTAACGGAAGAGCAGCGTCTTGATCGCCGCGAGAAGAGTCACGAACGGGGTAACCCCTTCCTGCCGACTCAGTGCCCGGAGCGATTCCGTCAGGTCGATCGACAGCGCAAAGGTTGTCTGCGCACCGCGAAACATCGCAGTCGACGGCAGCAAACGGTCAGTGGGCAGCTCGAGCGCCTCGGGCGCGCCACCGAGCTGCTGACGCCAGTAAGCCATCCGAGCCGACGGCGTGTCCCCAGGACTCCGCCGCCGCTGTCGGTTGGCAATGTCTGCGTGCTCGACGGGCAAAGCTCCAACCCCTTGCGCGGTTTTACCTACAGGCGGTTCGTTGCCTGGAAGGAGTCAGCGCCGCCAGGGTCACGAGTGCGGAGGCGCGCCGCAGGCAGACGGATTCTCGCCCGGGAGGTACCCGGCGTTTCGCTTTTTTTGTCCATGGCTGTGGTTGCGGATCGTAGCAGAGAACGAGGACCCGCCTGGAATGGGAGGGCGGGAGGTGGAAGGAGGGAGGTCGCGGCCTAAGAGCCTGCTTCTACAGACGTTTGCGTGGTCACATCGGCAAATGCATATCGACTTGAAGGAAAAAGTCCCGGACCACGCGGCCGTTCAAGCCGAGGTCAAATCCGCCCCGTCGCGAAGTGGACTCGATTCGGACGCGAGTTGCCCCCTTGACGGTCAGGGTTTTGATGATGACGTCGCCCTTCAATCGAAGCACGCCGCTGGTCCAGACGGCCTCAATCGTCCCGCTCTGGGTAACACGAGCCCGCCATTTCAGCTTGCGGACGGCTCGCAAAACAGCGGGCCGAACGATATCCAGGTGCCGCTCGAAATCGCGCTCTTCGACCACGCTCTTTTTGGTGAACAACCTGTGGCTCCCTGAACTCATGTTGG
Organism: Thermoanaerobaculia bacterium; assembly: GCA_049273755.1. GTDB lineage: Bacteria > Acidobacteriota > Thermoanaerobaculia > UBA5066 > Gp7-AA6 > DAHUXD01. The sequence continues at coordinate 16,545 of JBASRI010000250.1, read as the reverse complement.
CCCGTCGCGAATCTACCAAAGCTGAAACCCGACGCAAGGAATAGTACCTCGCGGAGGCCGCGGGCGCAGGCATCTCGCTGCCGGACTCGGTCGCGGTTTGGCCTCGGGCACCGCCGTCGGGAGCCCTCGCCCTTCGGTTCTCGCGCGGCGCGCCGGTGCCGGGTTCGCTTCAAAACAGCGACCATTCTTGCGGTGGTATCGTCCCCGAAAATGGAGGAGGTATGACGACTCGCCGCGAGATGCTCTTCGCCGCCCTGATCTCGCTCTCGACAGCGTTCGCGCTGGCCCTTCCAGAGAAGTCGGGGGCGCTCGAGGTGACCTACTACTACCTGCCCGGCTGACCGATTTGCGCAAAGGTCAAGCCCGCCGTGAGCGGGTTAGAGCACGATTACAAAGGCCGAGTCCGGGGCCAGAACCTCGACGCCACGACGGAGGAGAACAAGAAGATCATTCGGTCGCTCGGCTTCGAGAACCACGGCCTCGTCATTCGTTCCTCCGACGGCCAGGTCCTCTGGAAGCAGCCCGACCACCAAGTCAAGATGGAGGACGTGCGCCGAGAGCTCGACCGTCTGCTCTCGAAATAACCAGCGGCCCGGGAGCTCTATCGGGATGGCTGGGGATCGCCGGCGCCCGTGCGCCGGTAGGGCCCCCGATCGACCCAGTCATCCCGAGGCAGGTGGCTGAGCTGGCGTCCAGGGCGTAGCTTGACGCGCCATGACCAATGCCGCTGTAATTTCCCGGCCCGCCGGCTCCACCGGCATCCGGTGGCGCATTCTCGCGTTGGTCTTCGCCTCGAGCTTCGTGGCCTACCTGCTCCGCACGAACATGTCCGTGGCCGGCGAGCGGATGATGGTCGACCTGGGGCTGACGCAAGTGCAGCTCGGCGTGGTGCTGGCGGCGTTTGCCTGGAGCTACGCGGCCTTTCAGTTTCCGGGCGGTGTTTGGGCCGAGCGGGTGGGAGGGCGTCGAGCCGTCACGATCCTGGCGCTGCTGTGGGGCGCCTGCAATCTCCTCACCGGGCTCGTGCCCGGTCGCGACCTGGCTTCCCCGGCGCTCACGCTGGGCGCGCTCATCGCGCTGCGCGCATTCATGGGCGGCGCGCAGGCACCGCTCTTCCCGGTCACCGGCGGCGCGATGACCTGCAACTGGTTTCCCGTCACGGGATGGGCGTTTCCGAGCAGCTTGAGCAGCGCCGGCCTCACCCTGGGGGCGGCTGCGACTGGTCCGCTGATCGCCTGGCTCATGGTCACCTTCGGCTGGCGACAGTCTTTCCTGCTGACCTCGCCGCTGGCCTTCCTTCTGGCGGGCGTGTGGTGGTGGTACGTGCGGGACACGCCGGCGCAGCATTCGCGCGTGGGCCACGCGGAGCTCGCGCTGATCGATCGCAATCGGCCGGCGACATTCCTGCAATCGACCCCGGCCGGGATGGCCCGGCGCATGCTCCGCGATCCGCAGGTCCTCCTGCTCTCGGGCAGTTACTTCTGCAGCAACTACGTCTTCTACTTCTTCTTCAACTGGTTGTTCATCTACCTGGTGGAGAATCGCGGCTTCAAGGTCCTGGAAAGCGGCTACTACGCGTCGGCGCCCTGGATCAGCGGCGCCCTGGGCACAATCGCCGGCGGCGTCGTGTGCGATCGGATGTCCGAGCGGCTGGGAAAGCGGCAGGGGCATCGATGGGTGGCGATGACGGGCCTCGCGCTCGCGGGGGTCTTGATCGTAGTCGCCGCCGTGGCGTCCGCGCCCCTGGTGGCCGTCCTGCTGCTGTCGCTGTGTCTCGGGTTTCAGCAGGCGACGGACGCGGTGTTCTGGTCCGCGGCGATTTCGGTGTCCGGAAAGCACTCGTCGTCCGCGTGCGGCGTGATGAACACAGCCGGGAACGTCGTCGGCGGGGTCGGCGCGTTGCTCGTGCCGTTGACGGTGCGCGCGCTGGGATGGCCTGCGGCATTGGCGACCGGCGCGGCCTTTGCGGGGGTGGGCGCTCTGCTGTGGTGCTGGATTCGGGCTGACCGCGAGTTTCCGCCCTCACCCTCGCGTCTCTGATGTCTAGAATCCCTCACACGATGGAAAATCCTGTGGATCCGGCACGTCTACGGATCGGGAGGTTGGAGCGCCTGCAAGCCACAATGCGCACGCAGGGCGTGGAAGCCTGCCTGCTGTTCAACGATCCGAACGTCCGTTACGCGATCGGCGCCTCGGCCATGCCAATCTGGAGCAACACGACGTTCGTCCGCTGCGCCCTGGTTCCGGCCGAGGGGCGGCCCATCCTCTTCGACTACCCGAACGCGAGCCACCTGTTCCGAGGCATCGAGGCGGAGGTACGGCCGATGCACGCTTGGGAGTTCTACGACGACACCGAGGCCCACGCGGCGATCTTCGCCCGAGAGACGGTCTCGGCGCTGCGCGAGCTCGGCGTCTCCTCGAGCCGACTCGCCATCGACCGGCTGGGCACGCCCGGGTTCCTCGCGCTCCAGCGCGAAGGGATCGCCATCGTCGACTCGGCGCCGGTCACGACCGTGGCCCGCGAGATCAAGACGCCCGAGGAGATCGGCCTGTTCGAGCTCAACGGCGCGATCGTGATGGAGATGCTGGCGAATTTCGAGCGCGCCATTGCGCCCGGGGTTCGCGAGCGCGAACTCCTGGCCATCCTCGCGGAAACGCTGCTGCGGCGAGGGGGCGAACACCTCGCCACCAGCACCGTCTGCTCCGGCCCCAACACCAACCCCTGGCGCGCCGAGGCCACCGCACGCGTCCTCGAGGCTGGCGACCTGGTCTACGTCGACACCGACGCCGTCGGCGTCGAGGGCTACTTCTTCTGCGTGTCGCGCACGTTCCTGTGCGGCGACCGCACTCCGACCCCCGCGCAGCGGGAGGTGTACCGCACCGCGCACGACTGGCTCCGAGAGCTGCGTGAGATGGTCCGGCCCGGCCTGACCTGCCGGGAGCTCGCCGCGAGGGCGCCGCGCCTCCCCGCGAAGTTCATGCCCCAACGCTACGAGGTGATGATCCACAGCGCCGGACTGGAAGAGGAAAGCCCGAGCGTCGCCTACCCCGACGACCCGCAGCCGAACGGCGAGCGTGTCCTGGAGGAGAACATGGTCCTCGTCGTGGAGCTCTACTGTGGCGAGGTCGGCGGCCGGGACGGCGTCAAGCTCGGAGACGAGGTGCTCGTCACGGCCGAGGGGGTGAAGGACCTGGTGCCGTATCCCCGCTGCGACGCCCTGCTCGGCTGAACACGCGCCCAGCGCGATACGATCGCGGCAAAACGAAACCGTGGGAGCGATCATGCACGCTGCACGCCGACACCGCTCGGGCCTCGCCGGACTGGCGCTCCTCGCGCTCGCGTCCGCAATCGGCTCCTCTCTGGCGGGCCAGCAGAAACCCGCGTCGGGGCCAGCCGCCCCCTTCGACCCCCGCCGTCCGCCCGCGCGCGAGCTGGAGACGCGCGTCCCGGACGGGTTCACGCTCGCAGCGGCCGGCGACCTGATCCCCACCCGCCCGCTCGCTCAAACTCTCCCGGCCGACCCGGGGTTCGCCGCGATCGTGCGCATCCTCCGGGACGCCGACGTCGCCTACGGCAACTTCGAAACCACGGCGATCGATCTCCCGCGCTTCGCTGGACAATCGTACCCGGGACGCGACGATTGGCCGCTCGCCGCCCTGCCGCGCGTCGCCGAGGACCTACGCGCCCTCGGCTTCGACCTCGTCTCCCGCGCCAACAACCACGCGATGGACTACGGGATCGAGGGAATGCGCGAGACCAGCCGCTGGCTCGACGAAGCCGGCATCGTCTACGCCGGAATCGGCGAAAACCGCGGCGAGGCACGCGCGGCCCGGTACTTCGAAGCGCCGGCCGCCCGGATCGGCCTCGTCTCGATGGCCTCGACGTACCGGGACTATGCGGACGCCCTGCCGCCGCTCGGAGGCGCGCCCGGGCGGCCCGGCATCAACGCGCTCCGCACCTCGAAGACCGTCGTCGTCACACCCGACGTGCTCCGGCACCTGCGCGCCGTCAAGGAATCGCTGGATGCTCCCGGCAAGTCCTGCGAGATGCCGGACCGCGAGGCCGAGCGCCGGCGGCAGGCGGGCGAGAAGGCCGCCGAAGTGCTGACGGTCCTCGAGACGAGCTTCCGCGTCGGCCCGCGGACCTCGATTCACTACGAGATGGACCCGGCGGATCTCGAGGAGATTCTCCGCAGCGTGCGCCTCGGCAAGCAGCACTCGGACCTGCTCGTCGCCACCACGCACTCCCACGAAACGGGTCTGGGCTGCGAGGAACCGGGAGACTTCCTGCCGGTCCTCGCGCGGGCCGCGATCGATGCGGGCGCCGGCGTGTTCATCGCCACGGGCGAGCACCGCCTCATGCCCATCGAGATCTACAAAGGTCGGCCGATCTTCTACAGCCTCTCGAACTTCTTCTGGAGCGACATGCAGGAGTCGCTGCCGGCGGATCTCTTCGAGGCGCATCGCGAGGCCCTCGCGAAGGCGTTCGGCCCCGCCGCGAAGCCCACCGACGCCGACCTCACGGGAGTGATGAACGCGTCGGGATTCGACGACGAGCGCGTCTTCCAGACCGTCGTGGCGGTCTGCCGGTGGGAGCGGGGCAAAGTCGCGGAGGTCCGGCTCCATCCCGTGGATCTCGGCTACGGTCTGCCGTTGACCAAGAGCGGGACGCCTCGCCTCGCCTCGCCCGCCATGGCCCGTTCGATCCTGGAGCGTCTCCAGCGCATCTCGAGACCGTACGGGACGTCGATCGAGATCGAGGGCGGCGTCGGGGTAATTCGGATCCCCTGACCGCGTGCGCGAAGCCGCTGCGAGCCACGGAAGGAGGCGCTGGAGCGGGCAACACGAGGGCAGCTGGCGGACGTTCAGAATCGGACATGTTCGTCCCGGAAGCGCACATTCGTCGGGCGCGTCGAAAGGCTTCGGGCTTGCTCTGTCAGCGGCTTGGACGGCCAGGCTCCTGGCACGCTCCTCGCTGACTTGCGAGGGCGATGGAGATACTCGCTCAGGATCTTCGGTTCGCCTTTCGCACCCTCCGAAAGAGCCCCGGCTTTGCAACTGCGGTGATCCTCACGCTTGCGCTCGGCATCGGAGCGAACACCGCGATCTTCAGTCTCATCGACGCCGTCATCCTGAGGACGCTGCCGGTGAAGAATCCTCAACAGCTCTTCTTTCTCGAGGCTGTCTCGAGAGGCGGAACGGACGACGGCTTTCCCGCCACCCTCTTCGAGCAGATCCGCGACAACAGCAAGTCCATGTCGGGCGTCTTCGGGTTTGATACGACCCGCCTGAGTGCGAGCGTCGACGGACAGCCGGAAGTCCTCTGGGGGCAGTGCGTCTCCGGAAATTTCTTCGACCTCCTCGGCGTCAGGCCCTCGCAGGGCCGCGCCCTCGCGACCGAAGACGACCGGCCCGCGAGCCCCCCCGTAGTCGTGATCAGCCACCGATACTGGAAACGTCGCTTTGCTCTCGATTCCGCCATTCTGGGCGGAACGATCACGCTCAAGGGCATCCCCTTCACAGTCATCGGAGTCGCACCCGAGGGATTTCTCGGAATCGAGCCCGGAGACTCCCCGGACCTCTGGATGCCCATGGCCCATTGGACGCGGCTACGTCTCAACGACCATGTCTCAGTGGGAATCATGGGCAGACTGAAACCGGACATCAGCCGGGAATCAGCGCAAGGAGAGCTGGACGCGATTTACCGGGCATCCGGGGTCCAACCGCCCGGCTCTGAAACGATGTCATCGAACGGGCAGCGACCCAACCAGTCACGGATGGTGCTGACTCCGGGAGCCAGGGGCCTTTCGGGTCTTCGGGATGAGTTTTCCCTTCCGCTCGCCATTCTGATGGCCGTCGTGCTGGCAGTCCTCCTGATCGCTTGCGCCAACGTCGCCAACCTCATGCTGGCGAGGGCGACTGCACGCCGAAAGGAGATCTCGCTGCGGCTGGCGATCGGAGCCGGCCGGGCAAGGCTGATCCGGCAGCTGCTCACGGAGAGTGTGTTGCTCGCGCTGGCTGGAGGGCTACTGGGCTTCTTGTTCGCTCTCTGGGGCAGCGACGCTCTGTTGAGACTCGTCTCGAGCGGGCCGGCCCCTGTTTCGCTCGATCTTCACCACGATGCGCGGATCCTCGGATTCACTGCCGGACTTTCCCTCGTGATCGGAATTCTGTTCGGGCTGATGCCTGCGCTTCGAGCAACGACGACGGACTTGAACTCCGTGCTCAAGGATTCCTCCGTACAGGGCGGCGGCGGCCGAGGAACCGGTTTGCGCGGCGCGCTGGTGGTGCTCCAGGTGTCGCTGTCCGTGGTGCTGCTGGTTGCCGCGGGACTTCTCGCGAGAAGCCTCCACGAGCTCTTCCGGGTGGATCCGGGCTTCGAACGAGATCGCGTCCTTCTCGTGCGCGCCTATCCCACGATCGTCGGATACGAAGGAGCGAGGGAATTGGACCTGTATTCGCGGCTGCAGGGACAGCTACAGGCGATTCCGGGTGTGCGCTCCGCAAGCCTCTCGCGCTTCGGGTTTCTTGGCGGCCGCTGGTCGAGGCGAATTTCGCTCCCAGGAAACCCTGCAAGCGCGTCCGACGAGGCAATAGCCTTCTGCTATCCGATTTCGTGGAGATTCTTCGAGACCATGGGCGTGCCGTTGCTCCAAGGGCGCGACTTCGGACCGGGGGACGGCCCCACGGCACCCCGGGTTGCCGTGGTCAGCGAAGCGTTTGCTCATGCTCACTTCCCCCACGCCGGGGTCCTGGGCCGGCGGTTCCGCTTCGGAGACGCTCCCAATCCGGAAGAACTCGAGATCGTGGGCGTGGTCCGGGATGTGAAATCCCTCAGCCTCAGGGATGAGGGCTCCCGTCCCGCCGTTTACATCCCGATCTCGCAGACCCCTGGAAATAGACTAGGCCAGATCACGATCGAGCTGCGTACCGCAATGGACGCCGCCGCCGGCGCGGCCGCGATCCGGGGCCAGGTGCAGGCGATCGACAGAGACCTGCCGCTTGTCAGCTCCGAAACGCAAGCGGAGTTCGCGGCCGAATCTCTCGGAACCGAACGGTTGATGTCGAAGCTCGCGGGCGCCTTCGCGATCCTGGCGCTCCTCCTTGCATCGATCGGCCTCTATGGAGTGCTCGCCTACGACGTCGCCCAGCGCGCGAGAGAGATGGCCATCCGCATCGCCATCGGAGCAAAGCCCGGCGATCTCCTTCGGCTCGTTCTCGGCCACGGCTTCAGGCTGGTTCTCCCCGGGGCGCTCGTCGGGTTGGCTGCGGCGCTCGCGGTGCCGCGTGTCCTGACCAGCATTCTCTTCGGCGTAAGCCCGTCCGATCCGCCGACGCTGGCGGGTACCACTCTCTTGCTTGTTCTGGTTGCCCTTCTCGCGTGCTACCTTCCGGCGCGACGGGCGATGCGTGGTGATCCACTCATCGCTTTGCGGTCTCCGTAGGACGCGCCCCGGCGCGAACAGCCCGCGAACAGTCAGGCGAGGAAAATCAAGACGCCCGGGCTTCTCGGACGGACGGCAGGCCCAGCCTCTCCAGCAACGCCGGAAACCTCGGGTCCCCGCGAAGCGAATCGAAGCCGGGCAACCCGGTGTAATAAAGGAAGACCTGGCACTCCTCTTCTGCCCTCGAGAGCACCTCGAACGCCGCGTCGAGCTCCCCGAGCGCGCCGAGCAACCAGGCCTCGGTGACGGTCGTGGGCGCCGTCGCCGGCCGTGCGCGCAGCTCCTCGAGGAGGGCCCGGGCTTCGCCCTTGCGTCCTGCGGTCGCGAGCGCCCAACCGAGAAGACCGACGAAGGAGGCCGCACGCTGTGACACGGCGACCAGGCGCTCCGCCGTTGCGATCCCCTCCTCGAATCTCCCCAGCGCGACCTTCGCCATGCTCGAGAGCATCAACGCCGAAGCGTCCTCCTTCTCGAAGGAGAGCGCGTCCTCGGCGTTCCGGTGGGCTTCCTCCGGTCTCCCGCTGCACAGCAGCGCGAATCCGGTGAGCATGTAGGGAAAGGAGGCGAGCGGATCGGCCTCCCGGGCGCGCTCCAGGAGCCGAAATCCCTCGTCGGTTTTGCCGCAGATGCAGAGGCTGTAGCCGAACGATCCCAGTGCCAGCGCATGGGTGGGTTGGAGCTCGATCGCTCGACGCCAGGCGGCTTCCATTTCCGGCCATCGTCGTTCGATCAAGGCCAGCCAGCCCTCCCCATGCAGGCTGTCCGCCGACTCGCCTTCGAGCTCCACCGCGGTTGCCAGCGCTCGCCTCGCGGCGGCGCACGCCTCGCGTGCCGGAATCGCGCTGTAAAGCGCCGCGAGCGCGAGGCTTTCTGCGAGGGCGGTCCACGAAGGCGCGTGAGTCGGATCGAGGCGGATGGCCTCCTCGAAAGCGCGAATGGCCCCGCCGTGGTCCTCCTTCGCGTACCGAAGGTGTCGACCCTTCAGGTAGCTTCGATAGGCCTCGAGGTTCGGTGCCCGCGGTCGGGCCTGAATGGTCCGCTCTCCCGGTGCGAGTCGTGCCTTCACGGCCTCGACGACTCCGGCGGCGATCTCGTCCTGGACCGCGAAGATATCCGCGGCGTCGCGGTCGAACCGCTCCGACCAGAGCTGGTAGCCGCTGGCGACGTCGGTGAGCTGCGCGGTGACTCGAAGCCGGCCGCCGGCCGTTCGCACGCTCCCCTCGAGGACGTGGTTCACGGAGAGGGCTCGGGCGATCGTGGGCAGGTCGCTGCCATCCTGCCGCGCTCGGAACGCCGAGGTCCGCGACGCCACGCGGATCCCGTCGATCCGGACGAGCGCGTTCATGATCTCCTCGGCCATGCCCTCGCAGAGGTACTCCTGGTCCTTGGCCGGGCTCATGTCGGAAAAGGGCAGCACCGCGATCGCGACCGCCGTGTTGGGCTTCGCCACTGGATCGGCCTGCGCCGGCGCGGGAACGTCCAGCCCCGCCTTACGCCAGCCGTCGATCAGGCGCTGCACGTACTCGGGCTCCCACCACTTCTCGATGTCGCTTCGGACGGTGGCGGCGAAGTCCGGCCGCAGTTTGAGCAGATCCTTCAAGGCCTTATTGGCCGAATTGCGGTCCCCGAGCTGCCCGCAGGCCGCGGCCGTAGCCGCGTGCGAAAACCACTGGCCCGGCAGATTGACCTTGAGCGCGGCATCAAGTGCGCCGCGGTCGTCGCCCCGGCGGTACGCGTCGTAGAAGTCGGCATACCAGTACCATCCGGGATGGTTGGGATTGAGCTGCTTGGCGCGGCCTGCCAGCTCGAGGCCGCGCTCCCAGTCACCCCCATAGGTCAGCAACTCACCGAGAAAAGCGATGGAGTCGCCATTCATCGGGTTGAGCGCAACGGCCCGCTCCGCCGCGTTGCGGAAGCTCTGGAATTCCCTGTGAAAGAAGAGCGCCTGTGCCAGGCTGAAATGGGCCAGAGAATTGGACGGACCCGCTTCGACCGCTCGCCGCCCGGCGTTCAATCCGCTCGCCAGGGAATCCCGCTGAAGATTGAAACTCTGCGCGTAGTCCTGGATGCACAGCCAGGCCAGCATCGCCCAGGCGTCGGCATAGGCCGGCGCCATCCGCACCGCCGATTCCAGGCCGGAGCGCGCCGAGGCAAGCTCTTCGGGAGTGACCCGCGTCGAGTAGCCGAAGCTGCGCAGCACGGCCTCGTAGGGGCTCAACTGCTCCGGGGTACGGCTGCGCAGAGCCTCACTCATGCTCCGGGCCAGAACCCCGTGCGTGTCGGCAACCGTCGAAACGATCCGCGGCACCAACTCGTCCTGTAACTCGAAGACCGCTTCCGGGCTGAAGGTGCGCTCATAGCTCTCGGCCCAGAGATGAGCGCCGGAGGCCGCGTCCACGAGCTGCACCGCGAGGCGAAGCTTCCCTCCCGCCTGCCGCAGCGTACCTTCCATCACGTAGCGGGCGCCGAGCTCCTTGCCGGCAGAGCGCACGTCCACCGCCTGATTCGCATAACGCGCAGTCGAACTGCGCGCAATCACCCTCAAGTACGAGAAGCGCGAGAGGCCGGTCACGATCTCCTCGGTCAGCCCGTCGGCCAGGGTCGTGAGGGACGGATCGGCGCCGCCGTGCTTGAACGGAAGCACCGCGACCCAGAAGCCCTCATCGGCGCGGACCGCGCCCGATGCATCTTGCGCAGAGGAATGGGCAGGGGCGGACGCAGGCGCTGCCGCTTCCCCCTCCGGGGCAATCTCCAGCCCCGCCTTGCGGAGACCGTCGATCATGTGATCGACGAATGCCAGGTCGTTCCATCTCCCAAATTCTTCGCGCGCCGTCTTGGCAAAGTCGGGCCGAATCGCAAGCAGTTCTTGCAGTGCCTTCCCAGCCGCCTCGTGCATGCCAAGCTGCCCGTAAGCCGCCGCAGTCACGGCGTGGGTATAGAAATTTCCCGGCAAGTTGATCTTGAGGGCGAAACCAAGGGCGCCGCGGTAATCGTGCTTGCGATACGCGTCGTTGAAATTGGCAAACCAGTACCAGCCCGGATGACGGGGATTGAGTTGCATGGCGGATTCGACCACCGCGCAGCCGCGTTCCCAGTCACCGGCATAGGCGATTAGATTTCCGATGAGCGCCGCAACGGAAGCATCCATGCGGTTCAGCTCGATCGCTCGCTCCGCTGCTGAACGAAAGGCCAGAAAGTCCTTTTGGAAAAACAGCGTGCAAGCGAGGGCGTAATGGGCAAGGTTATTGGAGGGCGCCGCCTCCACGGCGCGCCGCGCGGCCGCAAGCGCACGCCCCAGCGGGTCGGGCAGGGGGTTGAGTCCGTGCGCATGCTCTTCCCAGTACAGGTTCGCCAGCATGGCCCAGGCATCGCCCTGATTGGGCGCAATGCTGACCGCCCGTTCCAAAATCCGTCTCACGCGCGCATGTTCTTCCGGCGTGACTCGTTCCATGTAGCCAAAGGCGCGCAGCACCGCTTCGTGAGGACTCAACTCTTCTTCGGCCTTGCCGCGGAGCGCCTCGCTCATGCTGCGGGCCAGAACGCCGTACATGTCGGCAACCGTCGAGACGATCCGCGGAACCAGATCGTCCTGTAGCTCAAAGACCGTCTCGGGACTAAAGGTGCGTTCGAAGTTTTCAGCCCAGAGATGAGCGCCGCTGGTCGCATCGACGAGTTGAACTGCGAGCCGCAGCTTGGTCCCGGCCTGACGCAGGCTGCCTTCCATCACATAGCGCGCGCCGAGCTGCTTGCCGGCGGACCGAGAGTCGGCCGTCGAGCTGCGCGAGATCACCTTGAGGTAGGAGAAGCGCGACAGGCCGGTCACGATCTCCTCGGTCAATCCTTCGGCCAGGGCCGTGAGCGACGCGTCGGTGCCACCGTACTTGAACGGAAGCACGGCGACCCAGAAGCCCTCGTCGGCGCGGGCCTTTCCCGAGTCGGTGCCCGACTCCGCCCGAACCGGCCCTGCCGTGACCGTCCCGGCACGCCTCGGCGAATCGGAGGATCCGTCGGTCGCGGGAATCGCGAGCCCCGCTTTTCGCAACCCTTCGAGTATGGGGTCCATTAGGCCGCTCGCGAAGTGCCAGGTCCCGACGTTCGAGCGCGCGTGCGCCGCAAACTCGGGGTCGAGCGCCAACAGATCCCGGACCGCGGCCTCGGCCTCGGCGCGCCGGCCGAGGTGCCCGCAAGCCGACGCCACCACGAGAAAAGGCCAGAAGAGACCGGGCACGTCCACCCGGTTCGCGCGCTCCAGGGCCTGCTCGTATTCGCCCTTGTGGAAGTGCTCCCAGAGGGGAGCGAAGTGCATCCAACCCGCGTGGTTGGCATTGAGCTCCATCGCGCGGCGCACGATCGCGGCGCCTCGCTCGAACTCGCCCGTGTGCACGATCTGCAGCCCCAGGATCCCGACCGCATCGGTGTTGAGCGGGTTGAGGGCCATCGCGCGCTCGGCCGCGGGACCAAACGCCGCGAGGTCCTGGCGGAAGAAGTGCGTCTGCGCCAGTGAGACGAGAGCGAACTGGTTCGCCCGGTCGAGCTCGACCGCGCGGCGGGCCGCGGCCAGGGCCCGATCCAGCGAGGTCGCGTCGCTCCGGAACCCGAACGCGTATTCGTCGACGTAGATCTGCGCGAGGCACGCCCACAGGTCCGACTGCCGGTCGTTCCGCTCCAGCACACGCTCCAGCCGGCTCTTGAGCGCCGCGTGCGTTGAAGGCGTGATCTGCTCGCGGTAGGCGAAATACTGGAACTGCCACTCCACCGGCGTGAGATCGACGTCGTCCCTCTGCCGGGCGGCGGACCGAATCGAATGCACGAGCACCCCGTAGCTGTCGGCGACCGTCGCGACGATGCGCGCGGCGACGTCGTCCTGCACGGCAAACGCGCTGGACGCCTGGAGGTCCCGACCATACGACTCGGACCAGAGCTGCGCTCCCGTCTGGGTGTCGACGAGCTGGGCGCTCACGCGAATGGCGGAACCTCCCTCGCGGATGCCTCCTTCCAACACGTAACGCGCGCCGAGTTTGGCGCCCAGGGCCCGCTCGTTTCCGGCCACTCCCTTCAGACGGGCAGCCGAGGCGCTCGCGACGACCGACAGATACCGAAACCGCGAGAGGCCGGTCACGATCTCCTCGGAGAGCCCGTCGGCCAGGGCAGCGAGGTCGGCGTTGGCGCCGCCGTACTTGAACGGCAGCACCGCAACCCAGAAACCCGCTGAGGGAATCGGCGGGGCGATTTCCCGTGGGCCGCCCTGCGCCGTTGGCGCGAACTGCTCCGAAAGGTTGAACACGATGTCTCTGGCCGACTGGAACCGATGATCCCGGTCCTTCTCCAGGCAATGCTTGACGACGCGATCGAGCGCGGGCGAAACGTTGCGCCCCGACTCCGACAGCTCCGGCGGCTCGTCCCGCATGATTGCCGCCATCGTCTCGGCATTCGTGTCTCGCTTGAACGCCTTCTTGCCCGAGAGCAGCTCGTAGAGGATCGCCCCGAACGAGAAGATGTCCGAGCGGTGGTCCACCTGGAGCCCTTTGACCTGCTCCGGCGACATGTAGCCCGCAGTCCCCATGACCGTCCCGGGCTCCGTGTGGCCCGAGCCCGTCGGCGCACTCGTCTCCTTGCCCGGGGCGAGGGCCTCGACTCGCTTCGCAAGGCCGAAGTCGAGGATCTTGAGGTGACCGTCTCTCGAGATGAAGAGGTTCTCGGGCTTAAGGTCCCGGTGGACGATGCCCTTCTCATGGGCCGCGGAGAGACCCTTGGCGACCTGCAGCGCGTAGTCCACGGCCTGCTTCTGCGAAACCGGACCGGTGTTGAGCTTCCCGCGCAGCGTCTCGCCTTCCAGAAGCTCCATGACGGCGTACGCGATGCCGTCCTGGTCTCCGAAGTCGTGAATCGCAAGGATGTTTGGATGAGAAAGGGCCGCGACCGCCTTCGCCTCCCGCTCGAACCGTGCGAGCGTGTCGGGATCCGCTGCGACGGACTGAGGAAGGACCTTGACCGCGACGTCGCGATCCAGCTTCTTATCCCGCGCCCGGTACACCTCGCCCATCCCGCCCGCGCCGATCGCCGACAGGATCTCGTAGGGTCCGAGCAGGGTTCCGGCGGAAAGCGTCATCGAGTCTTCCGGAAGACTACAACGCGCGAGGAAATCGGAGTGGGCAACCGGGATAGAGCCGGCGAAGTCTTAGAGGATCGGGCAGTAGCCGATCCGGGGCGCCTGGCCAAACGTGAGCATGAAGGGCCCGACGGTCTGATTGTCGTCCGTCAGCAAGACCACGAGCGTCATCGTGCCGTCGATGGCGGAGCCGATGAACCGAGCGGGACGGGGCAAATCGACCGGGCCCGCTTGAATCTGGTAGCTCCCAACAGCATCGAAGCGACCTAACGAATCGACGAGGATGGTCCGCTCGATCACCCCGTTCGCACACTCCGACTGCAGGCTGGCACCTGCTGCGGTGACCGTCAGTAGCCGGTTGTCGAGGCCCGAGGATTGGGCGCTGCCCCAGCTTCCGATGAGCAAGGGTTGGCTCCCCTCGATCGCTTTTCGCGGAGGGACAACGCGCGTACCGGGTCGCGAGGGTCGAGTCGTCCGAACGCCTTCCTCCAGGGTAGCGCTCATTTGGGAAGAAGCCGGCTCAGTGGGTGATCGGTCCGTGCAGGCAGGCGTAAGAACCAGCCCCGTAATCGCGAGACGGAGAAGCGTCCGATTCACATCGGGCCTCCGGAGGTACCTTTTACCGAGCCCTATGCTACACCCCGTCGCCCGAACCGGGCGTAACCCGATCCTCGCCATCGCGAAGACCCAGTCGGGATGCGGTCGGAAGAGTGGAGCGGGCAACCGGGATCGAACCGGCGGAATCCAGCTTGGGAAGAAGGTGTCAACCTTCGGGACGCTGGCGGACGCTTGCGGATGAAGGGCCTGGGTTCCGTTACCGAGCGTCCCGAAGCGTCCGCGAGCATCCTTTAGGCCCCGTTTGAACTCTCTTTGAACTCGCTCTCGTATACCACGCTCACCGAAGATCTCGAATGCTGCCGCAGTTTTCCACTCGCGCTATGAGCTGACGCCATCTAGGCTGCCATGACCGTCAGTCTAGGCGCCGCGTGGGAAGGATCTCGGGTCCCTCGGCAGGCGGCTCCGGAATCACTTCGCCGCAGCGACGAGCCTCTGGAACCTGGGGTTCTGGCGCAGCGGATCGAAGGCGGGGTCGATCTTGAGCCAGCCGGGTGAGAGGAAGTAGGGAATTTTCAGGAGCGACTCGAGCTGGTCCAGCGCCGTGTCGGACTCGCCAACGAGGAGGTAGATGTACACGAGCCCGTACCAGTCCGGGTTGTCGGGGTCCTTGGCGGCGCGCGCTGCCTCCCGAACGGCCTCCTCTCTCCGGCCCAGGTAAGCGAACGCCACGCCAAGTTGGAGGTGGAGCTCGCTGTTCTCTGGCGCCATGCGAAGCTGCTCCTGTACGGCCCTTCTCGCCTCCTCGGCATAGGAGTGCAAACTCGTCGGATCACCCTTGAGCGCGTACGCTTGGGCAAGGCAGAGACCCCAAGTGCCATTGTCGCCGTCGAAGGCGCTCGGTTTAAGCCGCAACAGCAGCTTCTGCCGCTGCTCGTCGAGAACCCAGACGCCAGCGGTTGTTGCTACAGATGCCACGAGGGCGGTCGGCTCCACTTCTTTGGGTGCGGCGTTGAGGACGTCCCGCGCTCCGGCCAGGTCCCCCTGGGCGAGGAAGATCACGGCCTTCCCAACTACCAGCTCGAGGCTGGCGGGCGCGAGGGCCAGCCCGCGGTCGTAGGTGTCGAGTGCCTCAGGGTAGCGCCGCAAGGAGAGGAACGTGGATCCGAGCCGCGCCACGGTAAAGAGCGACCGAGGGTCGAGACGTTCAGCCTGCCGAAGGTGATCGACGGCGGCCTCCCAGCGTCCGAGGTCTTGCTCCGCCATCGCGTTCGCCGACAGGAGGTCCGCGTTTCCGGGGGCACGGAGCTGCCCCTGAGCGTATTGCTCCAGCGCGCGGTTCCTATCCTTGACGATCTTTCGCTGGTAATCGCCGAGCGCCAGGTACCCCTCGGGACGGTTCGGCGCGAGTGCCACTGCTCGCTCCGCCGCCTGGCGTGCGTGCTCCGCCAGGGCGGGCGTGGGCATGCCGTTGGTGTACAGAAAGGCGTTGGCCCGAGCGACCTGCGCCCACGCCTGGGCGTAGCCGGGGTCGAGCGCCACAGCCTGCTCGTAGAAGGCCAGCGCACGTCGGAGGCTGGGAGGCGAGATGATTCCAACGCCGCTCGAGGCCTCCTCGCCTTTGAGGAACGCGTCGTAGGCGGCGAGATTGGCCGTGGGGGTCTCTGCGAGGCGCTTTTCCTCCCCCGCCCCGAGCGCGCCGCCCAGCGACTGCGCGACGCGCGTGGCTATGTCCGACTGCACCTGAAACACGTCCGTCAGCGCCGCGTCGAACGGCTGCTGCCACTTCGAGGTCGGCGCGCCAGAGGCCCGCACCTCGACCAGCTCCGGGCTCACCTCCACCCGACTCGCCCCTACCGCCCCCTTCTGCCAGCGCACCGTCGCCGTCAGCAGGTACTGCACGTCCAGCTCCCGCGCGATCTGGGCCGGCGACTTCGCCGTCTTCTTGTAAGGAATCGAGCTGCCGCGTGCGATCACTTCGACTCCCGGAACGGACGTGAGCTTCCCCCTGATCGCATCCGCGATGCCGTCTGCGAAGTAGTCGTCCTCCGGAGCCCCCTGGTTCTCGAACGGCAGCACGGCCACACGCATGACGCCACCAGCCTCGCCCCCGCCCCTCTGCGTCCGTCGCAGGAGAAAGATTCCCGCGGCCGCGAGTACAAAGATAGCCGCAGCTGCCATCAGGACCTTCCTCTTCCCGATCGGTGGTGCCGCGATCTGCCCGGTACTGGTCGTCGGCCCCGACGCCTCTGAGAGCGCGAAAGCGATGTCGTGGGCAGAGTGAAAACGCCGGTCCCGGTCCTTCTCCAGGCAATGCTTCACGATGTGGTCGAGAGCGGGCGAGATGTTCCGCCCCGACTCCGACAGCTCCGGCGGCTCGTCCCGCATGATCGCCGCCATCGTCTCGGCATTGGTGTCTCGCTTGAACGCCTTCTT
>JBASRI010000208.1:0-1880 GCA_049273755.1 Thermoanaerobaculia bacterium | reverse complement strand
GCCCTCCTCGGCGATGAGGGTCTTGCCTCCGCCGGCGACCGCGAGAAGCGCGTGGTCGCCGCGCGTCAGCAGAGCGACGCCGGCCTGGCCGGAGGTCGCCGGAAAGGGGCGGTCCGGATCGAGCCGCTCGACCAGGATCTCCGGCGCGACCGCCGAGTCTCCCTGGATCTCGGCGGCGAGCGAGTGAAACTCGAGGCGGACGAAGAGGTCCTTCAGCCGCCCGTAGTCCGGCTCCGAGCGGCGCAGGGAGGTCGGATCGAAGGGAACGGGCAGGTCTACCGGAATCTCCACGAGGCGCCGCGACAGCAGCGCGTCTTCGCGGTGCGCGCGCAGGCTCTCGCCGACCTTGCCCTTGATCTCGTCGGCGTGGTCGAGGAGCGCCGAAAGGCTCCCGTACTCGGAGATCCACTTCTTGGCGGTCACTTGGCCCACGCCCGGCACGCCCGGGACATTGTCCACGCTGTCGCCCATCAGCGCGAGCACGTCGGCCACCTGGCCGGGGCCCACGCCGAAGAAGGCGGCCACGCCGGCGTCGTCGAGGAAGATCTCCTTGCCGGTGTGGAACACCCGGATCCGATCTCCCGAGACCAACTGCAGCATGTCCTTGTCGGCGGTCACGATCACGACGTCGTAGCCCTGCGCCTCCGCTTTCTTCGCCAGCGAGCCGATGACGTCGTCGGCCTCGTAGCCAGGCAGCTCGAGGATCGGGATGCGATAAGCCGTGAGCGCCTCGCGAATCTCGGGCAGCTGGACCGAGAGGTCGTCGGCCATCGCCGGACGGTTCGCCTTGTACTCGGCGTAGGCCTCGTGGCGCTGCGTGCGCTCGGGCCCGTCCCACGCGGCGGCCAGCAGATCCGGGCTGTGCTCCCGCACCATCTTGCGAAGCATCGTCACGAAACCGTACACGGCGTTCGTCGGCCGGCCGGCGGAGGTCGAGAGGCGCTGGATCGCGTGGTAGGCGCGGTGGATGTTCGACATCGAGTCGACCAGGTAGAGTGTGGGGCGGGACGCGGGCATGGAAGCCGGATTCTATGGCGCGGCGCGGGAGCGGGCGAGAATGCCCATTCTTGTCATTCCGAGCGCAGCGAGGAATCCCTTTTGCGGCCGACAAAGGGATTCCTCGGGCCTTCGGCCCTCGGAATGACACGTTTGGCGCGGTGTTTCGCGCGGCCGGGCCGCGCGGCGCGTCGGCGCGGCGAACGCGCGGCGAGAGCGAAGTGATCCGGCTTCAGCAGCTTGGCGGAAAAGAGGATGGGGCCGAAAACAAAATCGCGCGACCCGTTTCCGGTATCGCGCGATTCAATATAACGAGAATACAAAATTGGCACGCCCATGTCAAGATAAATCTCGGGGCGAGCCGACCCGAGAGTAACGGCTCTCGTGTCAGAGAAATAGATTCGTCAGAAGCGGCGGCGAACGAGCGCCACGACCTGCGAGCGGAGCCTCTGGGACTCCTCCTGAAGAACGGCCGTCTCGCGCTGCATCTCGGCGACGAAGGTCGCCTCCTCGATGCCCGAGAGATTGATGCCCACGTTCAGGAGCGCCCCTTCGACGCACGCGTCCAGCAGAAGGGCCGCGGCGCCGACGTCGGAGGCGGCGTTCGGGTTCCCTTTCTCGGCCAGCTCCGGCAGCGCCGCCAGCAGGCGGACCGCCGCCTGGGCGGTGCGCATCGGGACCTCCGCGGCGTTGCGGTTGGCGACCGCGATCCGGCGCTGCCGCGCGGTTTTCTCCGCCTCCGGCTCCTTCGGCATCCGGCGCGCCGCGACGACCTCGTCGTAGGCTTCCGAGTCTTCCTGCGCCAGCCGCAGAAACTCGGCGCGCGCCAGCTGCGCGGCCTCGGCGATCGGGCGGACGGCGTCGTGCGCGGCCGCATACTTCTC
>JBASRI010000198.1:0-4841 GCA_049273755.1 Thermoanaerobaculia bacterium | reverse complement strand
ACGGAAATGAGCCGTTCGCATCACCCGTGACGCGTCCCCGGGCCAGCGAGCGCGCGGTCTCGAGGCCGATGCCCGACGTCGCGCCCGTGACGAGGACGGTCTTTCCCGACATCGGGCTCGATTGCGGGGGCACCGCCGGATCCTACGCCCTCCCGACGCAGGAAGCGTCGTGCCCAGCCTGCTGCTCTTCGACCGTCGGACGCGCTGCCGGAGCCTTGTACGGCGCGCCCCGACCCTTCGCGCCGAGCCCGAGGCGGCAATCGCAAAGCTCCTTCGCTAGGCCCGGCTCTTGCATGGTCCTTTCGCCCAGGGGACCGTTGCGTGAGGAAGCCTGTTCTTGAAATCTTCGTCGCGGCGGCTGCGGCCCTGGCGACCGCGGCGTGCCCCCAGAACGGAAATGAGCCGTTCGCATCACCCGTGACGCGTCCCCGGGCGGGACTCCGTAGGGCGAGAGACTAGGAGGACAGAACATGGCTGAGCTCGAGAGACGCGTGGGCTGGGCGCTGGTGGGTCTGGGTTCCTTGACCCTGGAACAGGTGCTGCCGGCCTTCGCGCGATGCCGATACTCCCGGGCGGTCGCTCTCGTAAGCGCCGACCGCGGGAAGATCCGCCGGCTCGCCCGCCAGTACGGCATTCCTGAGGATGCCGTCTACGACGACGGCAGCTTCGACCGGCTCGCCGCCAACGAAGCGGTCGAGGTCGTCTATCTCGTTCTGCCCGACGACGCCCAGGCCGGCTTCGCGGTGCGGGCCGCGCGCGCGGGCAAGCACGTTCTCTGCGAGAAGCCGATTTCGGCCGCAGCCGGCCGACCGGATCGGACGCTCAAGGCCTTGCGTGCCGCGTCCGGGTCGCTGCAGATCGCCTATCGAAGCTCGCTCGGGCCTCCAGACGGCGCCCCCGGCGCCGATCCCCTGGCCTTGGAGCTGGATCGCTTCTCGCTGTCCGTGCGCCGGATCGCAGCGCGAAGCGGGACGGGGACGGAGCGCCACGCGCGGCGCGCCGGGGGAATGCGCGAGTCGGCCTAGTCCGGCCGCTCCTACTCCTCGGTCAGGGCGCCCGTGGCTTCCTGGTAGGCGCGTTCCACGGCGGAGCGCGCGAAGAAATCGTCGAACGCCGCGCCGCGGTCGAAGCGGTCGCCGGCGAAGCTACTCTTGAACTGTGAGAGGTCCACCCGCTCCTGGGCCTGCTCGAGCGTGGCGCCTTCCGAGACGGCCTGGGCGACCTGCCCTCGCAGCGCCCAAAGAAGGGCCGATACCTTCTTCGCGTAGTCCCAGTCGCGCTGCACGGGGCCGTGGCCCGGCACGATCGCTTCGGCGTCGAGGGCCGTCAGTTTTTTCAATGTCTCGATCCATTCGGCGGGGTGGCAGCCGTAGCCGTACGGGATCGGAACGACGAGGAGGTCTCCCGTCGCCACGACCTTCGCATCGGGCACGAGGACGACGGTGTCTCCAGCGGTATTGCCCTTTCCCAGAAACGCCACGCGGATTTCGCGGTTTCCGAGCTGGATCCGGAGCTCCTTCTCGAAGGTCAGCGACGGCACCACGGCCGCCGCGCCCGAAAGCTCCGCCATCTCCAGACGCAGATCTCCGATCTGGCTCGCGAGATACCGCTTGACGTCGTCCGGCATCGGCGACCCGTCCCGCCGCTTTCCGCTCGCGACGCGCTCCTCGAGGTACTTCACGTACCCTTCGTCAGTGGCGACGAGGTCCCGGAGGGAGGGCACCTGCTTCTCGAGGATCTTGCGCCGAGTGAACTCGTGCGCCACGAAGATCGCCGAGGGGAAGGCCTCGCGGAACACGCCGTCGGCCGCGATGTGGTCGAGGTGCCAGTGCGTGTGGACGACGTAGCGCACCGGCTTTTCGGTCCGCCGGCGAATCTCCGCGACGACGCGCCGGGCGAGCGTCGGAAAACGCCCAGAGTCCACGACGAGGACCCCGTCGTCCCCGACCACCGCGACGATGTTGCCGCTCGGAATCGGACCATTGGTCTCCGGCGACACGAACGCGTAGACGCCCCCGCCCACTTCGACCGTTTGGAACATCCTCTCCGCCGGAAACTCGGCGGCGAGGGCTGCGGAGGCCCCCCACAGCATCGCCGCCGCCGTGGGCCACCCGCTGCCGATTCCAAGCTGCCTCCCTCGCGTCGCGTTGGAATCTCTGGCTCGAACGAATCCTGTTGCGAAAGGTTTCGGCGGGCGCCGCCAGGGAGGGACCAACGGGCCGGACGCCGGGACGAACTACGAAGCGAGGCGCTTGCGCGTATCCGAGAGGCCCTCGCGAGCGCAAGGCGTCCGCGGAAGATGGGCCCAGAGTCGCAAGCCGGCTCCTCGAGCCGCCGAGTGCGGGCAGATTTCTTGCAAGGGCATGAGTCGAACCCAAGCGGTGTGGGACTTCAGCACGAAAGGAGCACCTGGTAACTCCCACGGACTCCTCGCTCGCCGACCGCTACCGGGCTCCGGTCCGGCTGTCTCAAGCCGTAGGCGCGTTTCACGATCCCGAAGAGCTTTTTCGGGGACCCGCGAAAGAGTTGCGCGAAGTCGTGAAATCGAGCCTCATCGCGGTCGTCCTCCGCAACGCAAACGACTCGGATCCGCCCTCGCGGGCGAGAAAGATGGAGGCCTCATGACCGAAGGGAAGAGTACTGTTCGTCGCCGGCCCGCCTCCGGCGCCGTCGCCCCCGATCTCGACGACCGCGAATCCTGGCTGCTCGCTCCGCCCCGCGAGCGCCCGAATGTCGGCCTGGTCCGCTGGGCCCTCTCCCGCGAGGAGGGCAAGATCCGGTGCCCTCACACCGTGATGATGCAGATTCCCCGAGTCGAGCCCGAAATGTACGTCTGCGGGGAGTGCGTGGTCCGGGGCATCACGTGGCACGGGCTTCGCCTGTGCCGCTCGTGCGGACACATCGGCTGCTGCGAGAACTCCAGACACCGGCACGCCGACCGCCATTTCCGGCTGACCGGCCATCCGATCGTGGATGCGCTGGGTCCGCAGCGCGTCTGGTCGTTCTGTTACATCGATCACATCCGGTTTTTCGCCTGAGAGGTTCGTGGGAATCGGAACAAGGAGGTGAAAGGTGGCGGACCCCCAACATCGAGGTCCTCTTGAACACGGAGGTCCGGCGCATCGTGGGAAATTCCCGCATGGGCGCCGTGGAGGTCGTGAACAAGAAGACCGGCGAGGTGCGGACGATCAAGACCCCCGCGCTCTTCAGCTTCATCGGGGCAACGCCGCACACCGACTGGCTCCCGCCTGAGATCGAGAGGGGCGAGGATAACTTCGTGCGCACGGGGCAGGAGCTGGCACAGTCCCCGCACTGGAAGGCAAAACGGCAACCGTTCCTGCTGGAGACCAGCCGGCCGGGCGTCTTCGCCGCCGGCGACGTGCGGTCCGGCTCCGTCAAGCGCGTCGCGTCGGCCGTGGGAGAGGGCACGATGGCGGCGCGCTTCGTGCACGAGTACCTCAAGGACATGTGAAGGACGGTGACCATGGGAGACAAAGTCAAAGTCGTCGGTCTGGGCGGCTCGCTCGGAGCTCCGTCGCGGAGCCTGGCCGCGTCGAAGATCGCCCTCGAGGGCGCAGAGCAGGCAGGCGCGACCACGCGGCTCTTCGACATCCGGGCCATGAACCTTCCGATCTACGCGCCGGGGGCCGAGGACGTGCCCGACGCGGTCCGGCTCTGGTGCGCGGCGGCGCACGACGCCGACGGGATGCTTTGGAGCAGTCCGCTCTACCACGGCACGATCAGCGGTTCCTTCAAGAACGCGCTCGACTGGCTGCAGCTGCTGGCCGACCGGGAGCCCCCCTACCTGATGGACAAGGTGATCGGCCTGATCAGCGCGGCGGGAGGCACCCACGGCCTGCAGGCGGTCAATACGATGGAGTTCTCGGTCCGTGCGCTGCGCGGCTGGGCGGTGCCCCTCGTGATCCCCATTCCCGAAGCGTGGCGCGTGATCGACGCCCAAGGGCGCGCCAGCGACGCGCAGGTCGCGCAGCAGCTTCGGACGCTCGGCCAGGAGGTCGCCCGCGTGGCCGGCCACTTCGCCCGGGGCGCGACGACGACGCCGGAGGCCGCGCGAGCCGAAGCCGCGCAACAGCCGATCAGCGAGGACGAGGTCGCGCGCGCGGCCGAGAAGAGGTGATCCGGTGGCCAGAATCCCCAAGACGACGCGAGCCGCCGCCATCGACCGCTTCGGCCCGCCCGAGGTCCTCAAGCTCCATGTCTTGCCGGTGCCCAGGCACGCGCCGGGCGAAGTCCTGATCGCCCTGCACACGTCGGGAGTCGGGAGCTGGGACGCGGACATCCGCGCGGGCTGGTGGCCGGCGGGCAAGCCGCGCTTCCCGCTCGTCCTCGGCACCGACGGCGCTGGGAAGGTCGCCGCGCTCGGTTCCAGAGCGAAGCGGTTTCACGTCGGCGATCGCGTCTACGCCTACGACTACATCAACCCCAAGGGCGGCTTCTACGCCGAGTACATCGCCATCCGGGAGGACAAGGTGGGCCACGTCCCCGGCGTGCTCAACCTGCGTCGCGCAGGAGCGGTCCCGGTCACCGGCCTCACGGCGCTCCAGGGCGTGGACGACACGCTTCACTTGAAGCGGGGCGAGACCGTCATCATTCACGGCGCCTCCGGCGGCGTGGGCACGATCGCCGTCCAGTTCGCCAAGCTGCGGGGCGCGCGTGTGTTCGCGACCGCTTCGGGACGCTCCGGCGTGGCGCTCGTCAAGCGCCTCGGCGCCGACGTGGCCGTGGACGGAAAGCGCCTGGACATCGCGGAGGCCGCCCGCCGCTTTGCTCCCGAGGGTGTCGACGCGGTCCTCGCGTTCGCGGGCGGCAAGCCCCTCGCG
>JBASRI010000166.1:0-9540 GCA_049273755.1 Thermoanaerobaculia bacterium | reverse complement strand
ATCCTGGCCCGCTCGTTCGGGGCCATGCTCGAGGAGCTGCGCGAGAAGGCCGCCCTCGAGCAGTACGTCGCCTCTCTGACGATGCGCATGGGGGGCGAAGCCGAGACGCTGATCGCCGGGAGCGTCGTCGGCCAGGTGGAGCGCGCCGGCGCCGAGCCCGCCGTCGGCCAGCTCTTCGCCAGCCGCTACGACATCCAGGGCGTGTTGGGGCGCGGCGGCATGGGCGTCGTCTACCGCGCCCACGACCGGGACCTCGACGATGTCGTCGCCATCAAGACGCTTCGGGGAGAGGCGCTCTCGGCCGACCCGTCTCTGCTCGACCGGTTCAAGCAGGAGATCCGCCTGGCGCGCCGCATCACGCACCCGAACATCCTGCGAACGCACGACCTCGGAGAGTCCGGGGGGTTGCGCTACCTCTCGATGGAGTTCGTCAAGGGTCTGACGCTCAAGCAACTCGTCGAGGCCGGCGATGTCCTGCCCACCCCTGTGGGACTGCGCATCGCCAAGCAGGTCTGTGCGGGCCTGGCCGCGGCCCACGAAGTCGGCGTGATCCACCGCGACATCAAGCCCCAGAACATCCTGATCGAGCCCGGCGGGGGCCTGAAGATCATGGACTTCGGCATCGCGCGCCTCCAGGAGGAGCGCGGCATGACGGCGGAAGGCGCCGTCGTTGGGACGCCCGACTACATGTCTCCGGAACAGGCGCGCGGCAATCCCCTCGACTTCCGCTCCGACATCTATTCGACCGGCGTCGTCCTCTACGAGGTCTTCACGGGCACGCTCCCCTTCGACGGCGACTCGCCGCTGGCGGTCGTCCTCAAGCACATCCAGGAGAGCCCGCCTTCCCCGCAGGCGCGCAACCCGAAGATCGACCCGAGGATCTCCCAGATCGTCCTGAAGTGCATGCAAAAGGATCCGAAGGACCGCTACCAGAGCGTCAACGACCTGTACGAAGCGCTGACGCGCGTGACGGCCCAGGCCGCGTGAGGCGCGCGGCCTTCCTCCTGGCCGGCCTGCTCGCGTCCGGTCGTGCCGTGGCTCAGGAGCCGCAGTTTTTCGAGGAACCGCCGGCGAAGCCGAAGCTCTCGCTTCGCTGGGATTTCCTGGGCCGCTACGACGGGGTCGACCACTTTCAATACGGCGAGTCGCTCCGGCGCGGGCGCTTCGAGCTGCGCCCGGAGATCGACTTCGATCCGATCGACCGCCTGCGGATCGGCGTGCGCGCCGTCTTCGACTACGGGACCGAAAAGGACGCGTATCCCTTCGTCGACAATTACGAGTCGCGCGGCGCTTCGGTCGAGCGCTATTACGTGCTCTGGACGCCCGCGAGTTTCGCGCTGCGCGCCGGCGCCTTCGGGATGCCGCTCTTCTCGACCGAGATGCTTTGGGACCGCGACATCCAGACTCCGGGCGCGGCCGGCGCCTGGGAAAGTCCCGGCGGCGCGTGGACGCTGGCGGCAGCCGGGTTCTACGGGCCCCAGCGCGACGGCGACGCGTCGCGCATCGCGGCGGGCCAAGTCGTCTGGCGCGCGGGCGAGGAGGGTCGGCTGCGCCTGGAGGCCGGCGCCTCCTATTGGAGTTTCGACCTGCGGGACCTCAAGGGCGTCTACATCCGCGAGAACTCGTCCGTCCTGGTCAACGGACACGCCCGGTACGCGTCGGCCTTCCACGTCGCGGACCTGTTGGTGAGGGTACGGTTTCCGCTGGGCACGCTGCCGGTCCTCGTCTCGCTCGACGGCATTCGCAATTTCTCGGCCCCCGAGGGCAAACGCCTGGCGTTCGAAGGCGCGCTCGCGGTCGGCCGCGTCGGCACGCCCTGGGACTGGCGCGCCACCTACGCCTACCAGTACGTCCAGCGCGACGCCCTGGTGGGCGCCTACAACAGCGACGACTGGTGGTGGCACACCTGGTTCGAGGGCCACCGGGTGACGATCGCGGTGACCATCCTGCCCCGGGTCTACCTCCAGGGCTCCTTCAGCCTAAACAGGCGCCTCGACCAGACGTACTGGATCAACCGGTACTTCGTGGATCTGGTCAAGATGTTCTGAAAACCAGACGGCAGTAGGCAGATCGCAGACGGCAGAGGGGGGGAAAGAGACAACCTCTGCCGTCTGCCGTCTGTCATATAGAATCGATCCCCCCATGACCAGGAACCTGATCGCCTGCGTCGAGGACCTCTTCTTCCGTTCGAAGATCGAGGCGACCGCGCGGCACTTGAACGCCCCCTTGCGCTTCGTGGGAGCACGCGAGCTGGCGAAAGCCTGCGCCTCGCCCGACACGGCGGCGGTTCTGATGGAGCTTTCGTCCAACGGGGACCCCCTCGGGGCGGTGCGTGAGCTGCGACGGGGGAAGGCGACGGGAGAGCTGCCGGTGATCGGGTTCCTCTCCCACGTCGACAAGAAGCTCGCCGCCGACGCGGAAGCGGCCGGCGTGACGCGCGTGATGCCCCGCAGCCAGTTCTCGGAGGGGCTGCCGGACCTCCTGATGGATTTGCTCGCTCCCGGCACCAAGAGAGAAGTTCAAGAAGAGCCCGAGCTCCCGGACGAATGAGCGGCTCGACCCGGCGGGACCTCCTCAAGACCGCGGCCGTCCTTCCTCTCGCAGCGCAGCTGAAAGCACCCGCCGCGAAGGCGTCGCCCGCGTCGCGCCCGGTTGCCGTCTCCTCGGCCAACGGACTGGACGCTGTCGCCAAGGCCTACGCTGTCGTCGCGGCCGGAGGCGACCCCGTCGACGCGGTGGTCTCGGCCGTCAACATCGTGGAGGACGACCCCGAGGACGTCACCGTCGGGTACGGCGGGATTCCCAACGAGGAGGGGGTCGTCCAGCTCGATGCCTCCGTCATGGACGGGCGCACCGGAAAGTGCGGCGCCGTCGGCGCGCTCGAGGGGATCAAGAACCCCTCCAAGGTCGCGCGCCTCGTCATGAGGCAGACCAACCGCGTCTTCCTGGTGGGGCCGGGGGCGCTGAAGTTCGCGAAGGCCCACGGGTTCAAGGAAGAGAATCTGCTCACGGAGCGCAGCCGCAAGATCTGGCTCTACTGGAAGGAGAAGCTCTCCCAGAAGGACGACTGGATCGAGCGCGGCGACGAAGAGACCTCGGATCCCGACATCCGGTGGTACATCGAGAAGTACGGCGTCGAGGACTTTCGGCCACAGGGCACGATCAATTGCGGCGTGGTCACGACCGACGGCGTTCTCGCCGGGTGCACCACGACCTCGGGCCTCTTCTTCAAGATCCCGGGGAGGCTGGGCGACTCGCCGGTCATCGGCGCGGGACTCTACGTCGACGGCGAAATCGGCGCCTGCGGCTCGACGGGCTGGGGCGAGGGCAACCTGCGCGCCTGCGGCTCCCACACCGTGATCGAGCTGCTGCGGCAGGGAAAGTCGCCCGAGGAGGCGGCGCTGAAGACGCTCGAACGGATCGTCGCCCTCGCGAAGGATATGCGGGATTCGAGCGGCAAGCCCTCCTTCAACCTCAACTTCTACGTCGTCGACAAGAAGGGCCGGCGGGCCGGAGCGGCCGTCTGGTCCGGCTCCTACGGCGCCTCGGGCAAATTCTCCCCGGCGCGTTACGCCGTCGCGGACGCCTCGGGCGCGCGCCTGGTCGAGTCGGCGTACCTCTTCAAGCGCCCGGCTCCGTAGGGCGCCCCATGCGGTCCCCCAATCGCATCGTCGCGGACTGGATCGTCCGCCGGCTCACGCTTCCCCGCCGGCACTACCAGCGGTTTGCCTACAACGATCCGGATGCGCTCAAGGCCACGATTCGGGCCGGGGATGTCCTTCTGGTCGACGGCAACCAGCGCGTGTCGCAGGCCATCAAGTACCTCACGATGTCCTCCTGGTCGCACAGCGCGCTCTTCGTGGGCGACGCGCTCCTGACCCGCGACGCGGCGACGCGCGCCGAGGCACAGCGGCGCTTCGGCCGGGAGGCGAAGTACCTGATCGTCGAGGCGCTCGTCGAGAAGGGCGTCATCGTTTCGCCGCTGACCAAGTACATCGACTTCAACGTGCGGATCTGCCGCCCCGTCGGTCTCCGGCGCGAAGACCTCGAGATCGTGATCGACTACGTCCTCGCGCGAATCGGCTTCCGATACGACTCCCGCAACTTCTGGGACCTGACGCGCTACTTTCTGCCGTTCCGGATGATCCCCGAGAAACTGCGCGAGGACGCCCTCCACTTCGGCAGCGGCCGCGACACGGAGACGATCTGCTCGTCGCTGCTGGCAGAAGCCTTCGGGCGCGTTCGGTTCCCGATCCTGCCGGTCCCGGCGCGCCGCAAGCCCGAGACCGCACGCGAGAAGCTTCGGCAGCGGCTCCTCGGCCGCCCGACCCGCCGGGCCTGGAGCGGTCTGCTGCGGGCGCGGCACCCGACCCTCTGCGTCCCGCGCGACTTCGATCTTTCGCCGTACTTCGACATCGAGAAGTTCAACGCGCGCGAGAGCGCCGCGTTCGACTACAAACGGATCACGTGGGACGAGGGCGTGCCGAGGCAGTAGCGTCGGTCTCAGGTCTCAGGTCTCAGGTGGGGACCTGGCTTGAGACTTGAGACTTGAGACTTGAGACCTTGTCCTAGGGCTCGACGGCGCGGCCGCCCGAGAGGATTCCGTTGACGGCCTGCACGCGCTGCTCGAGCACGCGGCGCAGCTTTCCCACCTCGGCGTCCGCGGCGGCGAACCGCACGGAGTCGCCCTGGAACTCGAAGCGCAGCACCGCGTCGCGGTCGTCCGGCATGAGGCCGAGGAGGCCCGCCCGGTAAGCGCGCATCCACTCCGGCGACGGCTCCCCGTCCAGACGAATCCGGAAGAAGGACCGGCCGTCGGTCGCCGGGCCCTCCCTGAAGGGCTGGTCGGGGGAAAGCCAGACCCGGTGCGTGGGAGGCGCTTCGCCGGGGCGGCGGCGCATGGGGCGTCGGTGCTGGGGGCGTCTCATCGGGAAGTCATTGTTTCACGGATGAAGGCAAACGCAAGCCCGCGGGCTCACGCCCTATCGAAGCTCCCCGCGCTCGCGACGGTGAACGCCTCCGGACGCACCCGCCTCGCGAACGCGGCGTCGGCCTGCTCCTTGGTCACCTTCGCCACCAGCGACGGGAACTCGTCGAGGTAGCCCACGCCGAGGCCGTAGGAGACGGCCGCGTCCAGGGCGCTCGCGATCCCGGCGTTGGAGCCCAGGTCGACCTTGAAGCGCCCGATCCGCGAGCTCTTCTCCTCGGCGAGCTCTTTCTCCGTCAGGCCGCCCTTCACGAAACGGGCGATCTCGTCGAGCGTGGACGCGAGCGCCGCGTCCCGGCTCTCGGGCTTTACCGTCACGCTCACGGTGAACGGGCCGGCCACATGGGTCGCCGAGAAGCCCGAGTGGATGCCGTACGTGAGCCCTTCCGTGTCGCGGACGCGGACCCCCAGTCGAGACGTCAGAGACGACTGCCCGAGGGCGGAGTTGGCCAGCGAGCACGCGAGGAATTCCGGATCCGTGCGCGTCAGATCCGCCGGGAGCGCGAGGATCACGTCGGCGCTGGCCTTGTCGGGCATCAGGATGGTCTCCGCTCCGGGCGCGGGAGGCGGCGGAGGCGGCGGCACGATCGCCGGCACCGGCCCGCTCCTCCAGGAGCGGAGGCCCTTCTCGATCCTGTCGAGCACGCGCTCAGCCTCGACATCGCCGACCACGACGAGCACGAGCGAGCCGGCGCCGTAGCGCTCCTCGTAGAAACCTTCCAGGTCGGCGCGCTTCAGCGCCTCGACCCGCGCGATCCGCTCCTCGCCTGTCAAGCGGTGAAGCGGATGGGAGGGCGGGTAGATGCGCCGCATCGCGGCCTCCGAGGCGCGGACCGAGGTCTGCTCCTGCTGCTGCCGGATCGAGCCCACCAGCTTCTTCTTCTCTTTCTCGAGCTCGTCATCCGGGAAGACGGGCTCGCGCAGCACCTCGACGAGCGCATCCAGGAGCAGGCTCGTGTCGCGCGAGAGCGCCGCGCCCGAGACGTCCACACCGGCCGGGTCCGAGGCGTCCGAGGCGAAGGAAAGGCTGGCGGCGCGGCTCTCGAGATCCTCGGCCAGCTCGAGCTTGGAACGCCGGGCCGTACCCTTTATCAGCTCTCCCGCCGTCACGGAGGAGATCAGGCGCCGCTGCGGCGGCGCGAAGAGCCTCCCGGCGAAGAGCGTCCCGGACACCGCGAGCGTCGGATTGAAGCGATTCTCGAGCACGTAGAGACGGGCACCGTTCGGAAGCGCGCGGTGCTTGACCGCCTCGACGAAGGACGCCCGCCGGGCCGGAGCCGTCGCGGCGCCGCTCATGCCGCGTCCTCGCGGGCCGGACCCGGAGTCTTCGCCTGCGCCGCGGGCTTCGGCAGATAGACGCCGACCGTCAGGGCGTCGTCGTGGAGGTACGCGAGCACCACCCGCCGCACGTCCTCCGGAGTCACGCGCGCGATGGCCGCGGGATAGTCGGCATACCACTCCCAGTCGGCGACGGCGATCGCCTCCGAGAGGGACGCCGCGATCTGGTCGGTCGAATCGCGGTCGAAGATCACCTCGGCCTCGATCTGCGTCTTCGCCTTGGCGCACTCCGCGTCCGTGACGGCGTCGGCCGCGACCTTCGCGATCTGCTGGCGGATCACCTTCTCGACCTCCGCGGGCTCGACCCCCGGGCGCACCGGGGCGAACACCGAGAAGAGCGCCGGATCCTTGAGCTGCCACGGCACGACCGTGACCGAGAGCGCGAGACTGCTCTCGACCAGCGCCTGGTGGAGCCGCGACGTCACGCCGCCGCCCAGGACGTTGCCCAGGACGGCAAGGGCGGGCGTGTCCGGGTGCCGCGCCTCGGGAGTCCGCCACGAAAGGCCGCACCAGGCGACCTCGCCGACGCGGCGCACCACGAAGCGCCGCTCGCCTTCCTGCGGCGGCTCGACCGTGTAGACCGGCGGGATCGGCCGCGAGGAGGGCTCGATCGCGTGGTACTCCTTCGCCAGAAGCGCGAGGACCTCGGCCTCGTCGAAGTCGCCGATCACCATCGCCGTCGCGTTGTTCGGATAGTAGAAGGTGTCGTAGAACTCGCGCAGGCGCTCCGTCGTGACCTCTTCGATGTCGCTGCGCCAGCCGATCGTGGGGTGGTGGTACGGGTGCTCGCGGAACGCCGTCGCGAACGTGTGCTTGTAGAGCACCTGGAAGGGCGAGTTCTCCCCGCGCTCGAACTCGTTGCGCACCACGCTCATCTCGGGGGCCCGGTCCGAGTCCCGCAAGAGCGCCTGGCGCATTCGCGAGGCCTCGATCCGGGCGGCGGTCGCCAGGGCGTCGGAGGGCAGCGTCTCGTAGTAGTTGGTCCGGTCGAACCACGTGGTCGCGTTGAAGCGCGCCCCCAGCGCTTCGAGCACCGCCGCGATCGCCGTCCCCTTGTCTCTCTGGAACTCCGGCGTGCCCTTGAACATCAGGTGCTCGAGCAGATGCGTGGCGCCCGTGTGGCCCACGGCCTCGTTGCGGCTGCCGACGTGGTAGACGATGCAGAAGGTCGCCACCGGAGCCACACGATTCTGGAGCAGGAGGACGCGCAGGCCGTTGGAACGGAGCCGGAATTCGCGGAACCCGGCCTTTTCCTTGACGAGCTCGAAGGGACCGCCGGACAAACGTCGACTACCTTCCGCCCGCGACGTCTTCGGCGCCGTCCACGCCGATGACGTTCCCGGAGACCCAGGCCCCGCCGTCGCCGCACAAGGCGACGAGGGCGCGCGCCACGTCCGGCGGCCGCGTGAGCCGGCCGGCCGGATGCATCTTCTGGACGCGCTCGATCATGGCCTCGTTGCCCGGGATCTTGCGCAGCGCCGGCGTGTCCGTCACGCCCGCCCGCAGGGCGTTGGCGGCGATTCCGTGCGGCGCGAGCTCCACGGCGATCTGCCGGATGTAGGACTCCAGCGCCGACTTGGCGGCGGAGACGGCGCCGTAGGCCGGCCACACGATGTGGTCGCCGGCCGAGGTCATCGCGAAGATCCGCGCGCCCGGCGACAGCAGGTTGCCGAAGAAGAGATCCTGCGTCCAGTAGACGAGCGAGTTGGCCATCACGTCCAGCGTCATCTCGACCTGGGGCTTCGCGATCGCGTTCTCGCGCGGCTGCCCGAAGAAGGGCTTGAGCGTCCCGAACGCGAGCGAATGGAGCAGGACGGAGACGCGCGACTCGGGCGGCTCCCCGCCGCAGGCCGCGGCGATCGCGGCCACGACCTCGCCGCGCTTGGCGTCGTCGGCCGCGTTGACGTTGAAGAACTCGGCGCGGCGGCCCGTTCCCCGGATCTCGCCGACGATGCGGTCCGCGTTGGCAAGCGTGGCCTTTCGGTCGAGGTGGACGCCGAAGATGTTCCAACCGGCTTTCGCCAGCGCGATCGAGCACGCCTCCCCGAATCCGGAGGAAGCGCCCAGGACTACGGCCCAGCGTGTGCGCGTCTCGGCGGCCAAAGCGGGGGGATCTTACACCGGGCAGAGTAGACTCGGACCCCGTGGCGGAGGGGCTGGAGGCGGAGCCGCACGGCGGCGGATTACGGACCCTCGCCGCGGCGCTCTTGCTGCTGGCCGCGATGGTGTGGCTCGAGCCCGCGGGCTCCGGTCTCGCCGAGCCAGACGAGACGCGCTACGCCGAGATCCCCCGCGAGATGCTGGCGGCCGGAGACCTCCTGGTCCCGCGGCTCAACGGAGTTCCGTACTTCGAGAAGCCGCCGCTGCTCTACTGGGTCAACGCCGCGTCGCTCTCCCTCTTCGGCGAGACGCCCTGGGCCGCGAGACTTCCCACGCGGCTGGCCGGAATGGGAACGGTGCTCCTCCTCCTGCTCGCGGCGCACCGGCGCGGCGGAGGCCTTTCGGCGGGGGTCTTCTTCCTCGCGGCGCCGATGGGGTTCCTCTTCTCCCGCACGAACCTGACGGACGGGCTCCTGACGTTTTTCTTCACGGCGACGCTCCTGGCCGGGCGCGCCGCGGTGCTGCGGCGAGAGGCCGGACGGCCCTGGCTGGGCATGGCCGCCCTCGCCGGCGCGGCGGCGGCCGGCGGCTTTCTGACCAAGGGTCTCGTCGCGATCGTCCTGCCCGGCGCGATCCTTCTTCTCTGGAGCGTCTCGACCGGACGTTTCGTCCCGCTGCTGCGCGCGCTGGTTCTCTCTCCCGCGCCGGTCGTCTTCGTGGCGCTGACGGCTCCGTGGTTCCTGGCGGTGGAACGGAGGCACCCGGGCTTTCTCGACTTCTTCTTCGTCCGCGAGCACCTCCAGCGCTTCGCGACGAAGGCGGCGAAGCGTCCGGGACCGATCACGTACTTCGTCCCGGTTTTTCTGCTGGGTTTTCTCCCCGGACTCCCTTTTTTCGCGTCCGGGGCGTGGCGGACGATCCGACGGAAGGGGGACGAGGAAGGTCTGTTCTATCTCCTCTGGTTCGGAGTCGTCTTCGTCTTCTTCTCGCTCTCCCGGAGCAAGCTCCCCCCGTACCTCTTCCCGGCGATCCCGGCGGCGGCGGTGCTCGCCGCCCGCGGAATGGAGGAGGCGGGACGCTCCCGCCGTCTCTGGACGATCCAGGCGGTCCTGGCC
>JBASRI010000159.1:0-32122 GCA_049273755.1 Thermoanaerobaculia bacterium | reverse complement strand
CCGCACGACCGCGTCCGGATCCGAGAGCGCCCGCGTCAATCCCTGCAGGTCCGACGGCACGTTCGGCGGGCGCACGGCGGCCGCCTTCGCCCAGCCCTCTTTCCCGACGCGGGCCAGGACGATGTTGTCCACACCGAGCACGTAACCCGTGGAGGCCGCGTTCTTGCCGAGGCAGACGTACGTCAGCGTGTGCCGCCCCTTCGTCAGGCGCGGCCAGCCCACCTGGTAGTCCATGCCCACGTAGGTCTCGTAGGCGTAGCCGTCGAACGAAAGCTGCGGCCGCACGTCGGCGCCCGGCTCGTGCTCGAGGACGGGCGCCTCGGCCTTCTTCCCGTCGAGGAGGACAGTGTAGATCCCGTAGTCCGAGCCCTGCGCGACCTGCGTGTAGAGCTCGTAGTCCCCCGCCTCGTCGACGTCGAAGGGCATCTCGAGCCTCGCGTCCGGACCCTCGCCGGCGAAGACGACGACGTCCTTGGACCAGAAGAGGTCCTTGAACAGCGACGCCTTTCCCTTCTCCGCGCGCATCGAGCCGATCGCGTTCTCGACCTCGATCTGCTGCGCGTTGCCTTGCGGCAGACGCGCCGAGCCGTAGGGCACCGGGGGCAGCCCCATCGCCGCACCCTCCTGGTACCAGAACGAGACGGACGACATCAGGTCGTCGCGCTCGCCGAAAGCCGACTTGAGGGACCCGTCCTGGTTGTACGTCCAACCGAGGTGCTCGAGCTCGAAGCGGAGCGACGTGTTGAACGGGATCGGGTCCCGGAGGTGCCAGCGATAGGCCGTCATGCGGGAGCCCAGGCCGGTGCCGTCGGCCACCGTGACGCCGTAGTATGGGCCGTCGACGACGTGGAGACCCCACGCGTCGTTGAAATAGTCTTCCGAGCCGGTCCCCACGATCGAGGGCGCCGTCGCGCCGTCGATGTAGAAGCGCTCGTCGCCCTCCCCGAACCAGCCGGCGGACGGTTGAATCACCGACAGCACGGTGCCGGCGTAGAAGCCGCGCCCCTGGACGTCGAGGAACGTGTACGAGCGCTTCGCCGCCGGCGCCGGCAGCTCCTGCTTGTACCGCGCGTGGAAGTAGAGCGTCCCCGGCGGAAGCGCGGCGCGCTTCTCCCAGTCCACGTGGTAGTAGACGTGGTCCGCGCGGCGCCGGCCCTCGTTCGTCAGCGTGATGCGGCAGGACTTGGCGAACGGCATCGGCCAGTAGGCGTTGCGCGCGCGGCCGTCGGAGCTCGCGCGGACCATCTCGGACTTCACGGGCCGCTCGAATCCGTGTCCCACGGCGAAGAAGTCTCCGACCGGGGCATCGACCGAGGGCTCGGCGTTTCCGTCGTAGTACGCGCGCAGTCGAAACAGGCGCGGCCAGGCGTACTCGCTGGCCGCGATCGTCAGCCAGATGTGGGTCACGACCCCCGGGCCCTCGAGATCGGCGAGCGTGATCTCCTCGCCGGGGATCGGGTGCTTGCTGTCGTCGTTGGAGGCGGGGTCCTCATTGCTCGATGAAGAGCGGTGCGCCGTGAAGTCCTTGAGTCTCGCGAACTCGAGCGGGTCCTGCTGGGCCGGAGAGAATGCGGCGAGCGCGGCGCCGGCCACCGCGACCGACAGGATTCGAGCGTGCATCGTCACCTCCGTGTCGTGTTCCGGGAAGGGACCGCGATTCTAGCCCCTGTCCATGACTCGAAAGGGATCCCTCGCTGCGCTCGGGATGACAAGGCCCCAGTTCGCGACAATGAGACTTGTAGATGCGTGATTATCAGTTCTGGGTCTACATCCTTGGCAGCCGCACGGGCACGCTCTACGTCGGCGTTACAAACGACCTCGAGCGCCGCCTGTGGGAGCACCGTAACGGAAGCTTCCCGGGATTTTCCTCTCGCTACGGCGTTTCCCGCCTCCTCTATTTCGAGTCAACGAACGACGTCTTCGCGGCGATCACTCGAGAAAAGCAAATCAAGGGTTGGGGTCGTCGGAAGAAGATCCGGCTCATCGAGACGATCAATCCGTCGTGGCGCGATCTGTTCTCACAGTCTCTTTGTCATCCCGAGGAGCGCAGCGACGAGACAGCCGACCACCAGAGGTAGACCCTGGGCAGTAGGCAACGTCGCGCGAAGCGCGGCGTTCATCCCTTTAGAAGTCGCACCATGACTCGAAAGGGATCCCTCGCTACGCTCGGGATGACAAACAAGGCCTGCAAGTTCCCCTTGTCATCCCGAGGGCGGCAGCCCGAGGGATCCCTTTAAGAGCCGCACCATGACTCGAAAGGGATCCCTCGCTGCGCTCGGGATGACAAAGGGCGCGGGATGACTCTGCGCCGCCTGTCACTCCGCGGGCCGCGCTTGCGCCGCCCTCCTCTCCTCGAACCACGGCTTCGCGTTGATCAGCCGGAGGTGCGGCATGCCGCCACCGATCTCCACGGCGACGTTCAGAGAGCCGGTGTCGATCAGGAAGGCGCCGCTTGGGATTCCTTTTCGCGCTTCGTAGTCGCCGAGGATGACGAACTTTCCGCCCTTCACCTCGAGATTCCGGACCACGGTGAGCGACGGGGCCAGCGTCACGCGGGCCGACCCGCGCAGCCCTTCGAGCTTGAGAATCTCCTGCGCCCACTTCGGCAGCTGGACGCCGAAGGCGAAGAAGAGCGGCCGCGCGTCGCGGCACTCGAGCTCCACGCGCGCGCTCAGGCCCCGATCAAGGACTCCCCACCGCGCGAGGAACTTGCCCCACCAGCCCGGCGCCGCCTCGCTCCCGGTGACGCGGGCGTCGGTGAGCTCCAGCCGGCTTCCCGAGATCACGAGCCGGCCCGTCTCGAGATTCCCCTCCGGGACGTGCAGCCGCGCGGCCGTGTCGCCCACGATCGTCCGCCCGGCGCGCTCCATCCGCGCCTTGCGCGCCTCCAGGACCACGTCGCCGCGGGCGAGGCCGTGCGCGATCGAGCCTTCGGCCGACAAAGTTCCCGCCCCTCCGGACAAGCGCGGCTCCTTCGACGCGCGCAGAAAGTGGTTCAGGAACGCGATGCTTTCCGTGGGCCCCGCGACGCGCGCCTGGCCAGTGACCTCCTTCCAGACCGCATTGCCCTGGACCACGCGCGGATCCCACTCGTCGAACGTCGCCTCCAGCTTGCCGTCGACTTTCGTGAGCGCTGCCGCCTTCCCGAGCCTCAGGAGCCCGCCGGGGAACGTGATGGATGCAGGACCCACGCTCGCCCGCTGGCCCGAGCGCAGCAGGAACTCCCCGCGGACGGATGCGGCGCCCTCGTACCGCCAGGCATCGACCCAGATCTCTTCCAGCCGCTCGATCGCGATGCCGCGGATGACGAGCGTCCAGGGATTCCCTTCGACGGGCGGCGCCGGCGGCTTCTCCTCGCGCAGCGGCGGATCGTCGAACCCCGGCACGGGTGGGAGCAGATCGACCGCGGTCGTGCGGAGCTCCTCCCGGGTCAGCTTCTGCCGGAGCCGGAACGAGAGCCCCGCGCCGTCGACGGCGGTGACGCGGAACCGCCGAGAGGCGAGCGCAAGCGCCGAGTAGCGGACCCGCGCCTCCTTGAGGACGATGATGTACTGCACGTTGCGGTCGCTGCCGCGGATCCGCAGGTTCCGGACGCGGATGCGCCCCGGCCAGATCGACCAGGCTTCGTCCCAGTCGAGCAGGGAGGATTCAGGATCGCTGTTGATCAGGGACCGCAGCTTCGGGCCGGACAGCAGCCACTTCGCCGTCGCCGCGTATCCGGCCAGCAGGAGCGCCGCGAGGGCGATCCCCGCCACCGCGATGCGTACGGCGAGACGCATTCCGCTTCTCGCCCGCAAGGAACGGGCCAACCCGAAGTCTCGAGGCCCCGAAGGGCGCTACGCCTTTCTCTTCGTACGGGGTTTCGTGCCCTGCTTGACCTGCTCGTAGCAGGCGAGGAACTTCTCGACCGGCACCCGGGCGACGGACTCGCCGATCACGTCGAGCGGCAGGTCCTCGAGCTTGCGGAAGCGGACGCAGGACTTGCCCATGTCGAGCTTCTTGCCTACTTTTCGGAAGCCCTCCTTGAGCCGCGAAAGCTCTTCCGGATTCTGGTAGGGGCCCGACATGTAGACGGCGAAGTGGTTCTTCTGCGCCGCCACCGCGACGTAGCACAGAGGCTGGCCGTTGTAGGTGTCGGGAAAGCGGGCCAGCGGGACGGAGTACGTGATCATCCCCCACTGCATCGCCTCGCGGTAGCCGGGAGGAAGGTTCTCGCGGATCGTCCTCCGGACCGCGGAGACGACATCGCGGCGGTCCTCCGGAAGCCCATCGAGATACTCCTTCACCGTGGCGGCTTTGCTCGACACCACGCCAGCCTCCTCTTCCTCAGGCCCCGCTCAGGGCTCCCGGCGCGGCGGACGGTTGCCGTTGTCCATGTCGGACATGATCCGCCAACGCCCGCCGGAACCCTTCTTCAACGTCAGCGTAAACTTCCCGTCGTCCGGCGCGCCCTTCGCGTGCGAGTAGCCTCCGATGATGTAGCCGACGTCGCCTTCGGTGGCGAAGGCCAGGGCCCGGAGGAACAAGGGGCCGCCGCTTCCCTTGTACGCGTCTTCGATCGCGGCGCGTCCTCGGATCGGCGGCTTCCCGCCGGAGAGCACGAACCCGTCTTCGGCGAAGAGGCCCGCGAGGCCGGAGGCGTCGCGATTGCCCCAGGCCGTCTCGTAGTCCGTCAGCACGCGGGCGAGCTCCGGCGGCAGCGCCACGCTCGGCAACGGCGCGGCGGCCTGCGGGGTCGGCGTCATCGGGGCCGAGAGCACGGCCGCGAGCATCAGGGCGGAAGCGAGCAAGTCACACCTCCCGTCGCACGGCAGAGGATACAGCCAGGTCCGGCCTCGCGACGTCTCACTCCGCGCGTGGTCTCGTTTCAAACGTAGAGGTCACCGGTGCCTTGCCACTCGTGCTCGATGTTGCGCATCAGGAGCGCGCAGTCGAAGGCGACGCTGCCCTTCGGAAACCGCGTCTCGTCCGAGAAGTAGCTCGAGAAGACTTCCTCGACCTCGAGGGGCTCGACCTTCCAGCTCCTGGTCTTCAACGCCACGCCGTCGAGCCGGCCCGGCTCCGCGGTCGTGGAGTAGCCCAGGCTCCCGGGCTCGAAGAAGGCGGACGCCTCGGCGAGGCTCGAAAAGCAGGACGTGGCCGGAAGGTTCGCGGCTGGCGTCCCGCGAACTCTGACCGCGACCTCGCCGTCGGACGACTCCATCTCCAGGGCGATCCGCTCGTCGGAACAGTCGACCTCGAACGCGGCCAGGTGGTGTTCCCCCGGAAAGAGCCGGCCGCCCGCGAGTCGGTTCATCGTCGAGTTCGTGTCCCGTCTCGGAATGAACACGCCTTCCTTTTCCTCCCCGGAGTCGCCCTTCCATCGCACCGCCACGCGGTGGGCAGCGTTCTCGCTCGCCAGGCCCACGAACGATGGCAGCGACCGCGGCCGGATTTCCTCCAGCCGGATGAGGCAGATTCCGGCGATGGCGTTGCCCGCGTGCAGCTTCGGCGTGAAGCGCGCCGGGATCTGGGCCTGCATCACGTCGGGCCGAACGCGGAAGTTCACCAGGATTCGTCGGCGAATCACGCCCTGCACTGCCGGCAGTTTCATGACGACCCCCTCATTGGAGTTCCATAGAAGAAGTCATGCGCGGCGGTTCTGGGGTCTTCGGGGAAGCCGCTTCGCCGCGACCGCCCGCACGAACGTCTTCGAGCGGCCTTTGGAAGACCGCGAGCTGCCGTTTGGCGTCGCCTGGGCTCACGGACGGACCTCGCTCATGAGCGCCAGGAGGTTGTCGTCCGGATCGCGGAAGAACGCCATCCACAGCTCGTGGTCGGGCAGCTTAGCGATCAAGTGAGGCTTCGCCTCGAAGACGACGCCGCGGGCGGAGAGGGCCTCGAAGGCCGCCTGAAGATCCGGAACCTCGTAGTAGATGACGGAGCCGCCGCTCCCGCCTTGCGCCTTGGCCGGAGCATCGAGCATCAGCCGCACTCCCGAGCAATCGAAGAACCCCAGTCCCGGGGGGGCCTGAAACAGGAAGCGCATGCCCAGCGTGTCCCGATAGAAGCCGACGGCTCGATCGATGTCGGCGACGGGGACGGCGATCTGGCCGATCTGTCTCAGTCCGAATCCCGCAACAGGGCTGCTCATGATCCGGCCTCCTCTCAACCCCTCGGCGCGCGAACCTCCCGAGGACTAAACGACCAGGATCTTGCTCGCCCACGCCATCGTCTGGGCCGTCAGCTGCGGGTTCGTGAACTGCGCGTTCTTGTTGGCGAGATCGGCTTCCACCACCCCACGGGCGGTCGCGCAGGCCTTTCAAACATAGATCGGGATCTTGTGCTCGACGACGCGCGCGAGGGCCTCGCGGAACGGCGGCCAGCCCACCGGCGTCACGGAGTCGGAGACGGGCGTTCGGATGAGCACGGTCGCGTCGCCGGCGATCTCGATCCGGACCTCGTGGCCAGCCGACTTCAACGCCGAGGCCCAGACGAACGGAAAGTTGGCCCGGGTCGGATTCTCGGAGCCGCACAGGCCCACGAGCAGAAACTTCTGCGGCGCGCCCCCGGAGGCGAGCTCCTGCGCCGCGGCTGCGGACGACCCCGCCAGCGCAGCCAGGCCCGTGCACCCATGAACGACCGCCTTGAGAACGGACCGCCGCGTCTTCGTCATGACGACCTCCCTATCAGGCAGGTCCCACCCGCCGCACCGAAAGCCGGAGCAAGAGGCACGCGACCGGACGAAAGCCTATCCGAGTGTGGCCAGCAGATGCAGCCTCAGGCGTCCCCTCGCCGGACCCAAAACCCCGCTCGACGCGTGCGCTAGACGCACTGGGCATACTTTCTTTCCCGGCGCTTTTCGAAGAGCTCGCGAAGCTCCGAGAGCTGGACCCGATTCAACCGGGACTCCCAGAGCGGCCACGAATCCGCGATCACCTGCGGCGACAGCCACGGAACGACGAGGTGCCGCTGGTTCCAGCGATCGAACGCATGCTCGAAGAATGCGACGCCCGCGGCGTTCCAGAGGTCCTTGCCATTCTGGGAACCACACCAGCCCGCGAAGCCGTAGGCGCGCTTCAAGAACTCCTCGTTTCCGTCGGCGTGAGCCTGCTCGACCCGGGGCACGAGGTCGAAGAAGAGCTGGTGCACGCTGTACGCGTCCACAGCGAGCTCCCGGCTCAGCTCGGGGAAGAGCTCCCGCGCTCGCCTACGCCACACGGCCATGGCTGCGGAGGGCGAGCGTCGCGTCTACGACATGCACGGCTTCAGATCGACCGCGAGCCTTCATCAGGCTCCTGACGATCGAATCAACCGAATCGGCTCTCGAATGATCGGCTCGACCGCGAGGACGAGCCGGTGCCAATCCTTGCAGTGCGGGCAATGCACCATCCTCAGCAGGGTGATGTCCAGCTCTTTGGGATGGTATCCGCTGATGAAGATTCGACCCGTGGGCCGGCATCGGGCCTCGACGAGATAGGAACCGGACGGATCGTGAGACCAGTCACGCACGACTTCCGCCAACTGAACCAGATCCGCCTCGCCGTACTCGTCGGGGAAGGTCATGACGCGAGCTTCGGGCGCTCGAGCGGCAGATCGATCCCGGCGTTGCGATCGTGCACGACCGCGCGGAGCCGGTAGACCCGGAGGATCTTCCGGCTCGATCCGAATGCCCAGGTTGACCACGCTGAGCTGCACACCGTAGGCGGCGCGGATCCTTCCCTTCTGCACCAGAATGCTCCGCGTCTGGGGCGGCGTCAACAACTGCTTCATGAACGCATCCGGGCCTCGGTCAACACGGCGAGGACGTTGAAGCCGTCTTTGGAAGACTGCCAGGTCTCGGAGGTCGGCTTCTTGCGGCCCCGGTCTGCTGCGCGGCCGCCGACCCTGCCCCCTGGACGAGCGCGCGGACGGCCCGCGCTTCCTGGCCGGTCTACTTCTTGCGGAGATCCGAAGCCGCGAGCTTTGCGCGCCGCGGCGGGCGATCCGCCCGGGGGGCGCGATCCCCGGCGAGGGCGTGAAGCTTCGTCATGGTGTTCCAGTTGCGCGTCGTCGTGGCGTCGCCCAGCGCGCGCCCGACGGCCTCGCCGACGCGGCTCTCGAGGATCCCGTTGGGGCACCAGAGGTAAGCCACGCGGGCCCCGAGCGCCAGGGCCTCCGGGCCCCAGCCCTGACGCGCAAGGGGTTTCAGCAGAGCTCGATCCTTCGGATCGAAGAGAACGGCGACCAGGAGGCGGCTCGGGTCGTGCGCGACCTTTCTGAGGGGGTTCTCGCCGACGACCTCCGCGAGCTCCGCCGCCGTCAGGGTCGTCACCCGGGCCGAGACGCCCAGCCGCTTGGCGATCTCCCTCTCGATCCTCTCCGCCGCGTCGTCGCGAACCGCTCCGGGAACGGTGAAGACGACGTTGCCGCTGTTGAGCAACGTGCATACGTCGAGATAGCCGAGGTCCGCCACGAGCTTCCGCAGGTCTGCCATGGCCACCCGCTTCGCGCGGCCGACGTTGATCCCGCGTATGAGAGCGACCTGCCGGCCGGACATGGCCGCAATCATAGCCGCCGCCCGATCCGGCTCTGTAGAGGCGTGACTAGGCGCGGCCTGCAACCCCGAAATCCGACGGCGCCGGCTTCTTGGCGACCTTCGCGTAGAAGAAGTCGTCGTTGGGGTCGGAGCTCGAGTCTCTCCGGATCCGGCAGTTCAGACAGTCCAGGCCGGGTTTGACCTCGGCAAACTCACGCCGCAGCGCTTCGAGCTCTCGACCCTGCCAGATCTCCGCGAACGACTGCCTCGCGAAGTTGCCGATCGGGGGCCGCGTCCAGGCCATGCACGGATAGACGTCTCCGTTGGGGTGAATGGCAAGCATCTCCCAGGGAGCGCGGCAGATCATCTTTTCTCCTCCGTCCCCGAACAGATCGATCCGGGTCGGCCGGTCGCGCAGGAATCCGGCATCCTCGATTCCGGTCCGCCGGCAAAATGCCGCGAGCTTCTCGCGTACCACGCCGACCTTGGCCCAGAACGCCGGATCCGCGCTTTCCTGAATGATCGCGTTGCTCATCCGCGACACCGTGCGCACGCCCATCTTTTCGGGGTGGATCTCGTCTACGAGGGCCAGAAACGTGTCGAAGTGATCGATGTTCGGTTCGGAGAGGACGTGATTGATCCGGAGGCGCGGCAGGGCGGCCCGCCGCTGCCTCCGCATCGCCTGAAACAGGCGGACGTTGGCCATCACGTCCTCGAATCGGGCGCCCGTCCGGATGGCCTCGTACGTCTCCTTCGTTCCGCCGTCGATGGAGACGGTCAGGCACGTGATCCTGGCGTCCAGGATCTTGCCGACGCTTCGCTCGTCGAGGAGCGTTCCGTTCGTGATGATCTCGCTGTAGGGGACGTCGAACTTCCTCACGACCTCCAATCGGTCGGGAAAGTCCCGCGTCATGAACGGCTCCGTCAGAATCGAGAGAATGAGGAAGTTCGTCCGGGGAAACACCTGGGCGGCGATCGAATCGAACAGCCAGCGGGGCATGTCGTATTTGGGAACAGCGGCCACGCGCTCGTCGCTGAAGCCGCACATCTTGCACTTGAGGTTGCACCGGTTGTTCTGATCCATGTAGACGCTGAGGGCCCGCCCGCGGGACGGACCGTTGCCTCGCCAGAGCAGCTTGCGCTTCAGGTCTTCGTAATCCGGCGAGGCCGGCTCGGAGGCCGTCTCAACCAGAGCTCGCCGGAAAACGTCGAGAAAACGCCAACCCATCGTTCCTCTCAGGGGATACGGACGCGGCGCCCGACTCGTCGGGATAACCCCCGAGGCGAGGCGGCAAGTCGTGCTAGGCCTCGCCGCGGCCGCTTCGGACCGCATACGTGATGAAGCCTCCGACGGCCAACGCCAGTGCGGGCCCCAGCCGCATGAGCACGGGCCCCTGACGGGACCACCAGTCCAGGATCGCTCTCGCGCGGTCCACGCCGACGAAGGGCGTCGAAAGCCCCGCGACGATTGCGACGACGCCGGCGACCCGCAGGACCCCCGGTGAACGCGAGGCGGGCGCCGCCCGGACCAGGATGAGGCCGAAAGCCACTCGGACAGCCGCCGCGACGTAGATCCCGAGAGGCGTGTCGACATGCTGGGCGATGGCCTGGAGACCCTGCGGCGCCACGACGCCGACCAGGCCGATCCCGGCGACAAGAAGACCGACGGCGAGCGCGAGCGCCGTCATGCGATCGCGCGGCGGGACGAGTGGCCCGCACGTGCGGCACGGTCAACCGGGTCGTCCACGCGCTCAACCCCTACGCCGCGCGCCACTGGAAGCACAGGTTGTACCCGTCCGGATCCGTCAAATAAAGCTGCTTCATGCCGTAGTCTCGGATGACGGGCGCCTGCACGTTCAGGCCCTTCCCGCGGAGGTACGCGTACGCCGCGTCCACGTCCCGGCAGCCGAAATAGAGCGCCGTGTCGATGTGGGCGGCGATGCGACCGGGATCCGGAGCTGGCGGCCGCTGGTCCCTCTCGTACGCCGTGTTGAGCATCAGCTCGGTGTCATTGAGTCTGAGCAGCGCCCAATCGCAGTCGTCGCCCGCCGCGGCGACGACCTCGAAACCGAGCACGTCGCGATAGAACGCGATCGACCTAGGCATGTCGAACACGATGAGGAGAGGACAGACGCCTTCAACCTTGAGAGTCATGAGAGACCCTTCCGAATCAGCGACGCATGTCAGGCCGCGCCGGCGGCGCCGCGGGCGAACCGTCGGCCGTTCACGCCGATCCCGAACAGAGCGACGAGCACGCCGAAGACTTTCAGCCCGGAGACCAATCGCGGATCCCTCGGAAACTGCCATGTATACGAGGGCGGAAGCATGAAGACCGAGAGGAGAAAGACGAGCACCAGGGCGAGCAGGGCCTTCGCGTCGCTGCGGGCCGATGCGTTGTCCTTGCTCTGCCGAGGCCAAATCATGACCAACGCCGCGGCGCCGAGCAGCAGCAGGCTGCCGATGCTCGAGTGGGCCACGGGGTCGATGAAAAAGAGAGCCCAGCCCGCCAGCCACACGAACGTCCAGGCGACGAGGCGTGTCGCGGTCACGTGCGGCCCGACGGGCGGCGCGGCGGGTTCACGCTAGGTATCCGGGCTCGAGGCATCAAGCACCACAGTTACCACTTTACCGCCGCGCCCGCGTCTCGAGCCTTACCCACGGCAGGGATGTGAGAGGAGCACCCAAGGCCACCGTCGCCTCTTCCAGCAAACGCCGGGCCTCGCTAACCGACGACAGGGCCTTGATACGTTTCCTGGCTGCCCAGGACTTCCACGATTCGAGCACAAGCACGTGCTTTCCAGACTCCGTGTGGCGCTCTGAGGCCACGGCAAGAAGACGAACCGCAAGGTCCTTGGCCTGCTTGCCTTCGCCTTCGACCGAGCCCTCCCGTGCGACCGAAGCAAAGAGTCGGCGGCCAGCGTCCGACAGCCCCTCGTTCTGCCACCTCTCGCCCGACGATCCGACCGCGAGAAGCGCCGGCCAGAGCCGGCGATGCACCAGCGTATCCTTGCCGGAAATCAGCTTTGCGAACTGGACATCGGGGTGGTCCGCAAGCTCGACCAGCACGCTGAAAATCAGCCTGGCTTGCGGGTGGGACCACCACGACACCCGCAGCGACTCTCCGGTCACGAGCCCGACGACGCTGGGAAGCTGCTTGTCCTGTTTGAGCAGGAGCCCGCGCCTGGCCAGGGCCTGAATCACGGTCCGAGGTGGGTTCACGCCCGGCTTGCTCGCCGAGTGCCCAGTCACGGCACCACTCT
Source organism: Thermoanaerobaculia bacterium (assembly GCA_049273755.1). GTDB lineage: Bacteria > Acidobacteriota > Thermoanaerobaculia > UBA5066 > Gp7-AA6 > DAHUXD01. Next base: position 20,365 of record JBASRI010000159.1, on the reverse strand, counting down.
ACGGCTTTGTGAGGAAGCGGAGAATCTCGCCCTGCACGCGCTCACCCTGGTCCGTCTGGAAAATGAACTGGGCGTGGGCGGAGCCTTCCAGGATCAACAGCTCCTTCGGATCCGGCGTGAGCTCGTACTGGGCGCGAATCCTCGGCAACCGCGGGACACCCCCCGAACCCAGGTCGTCGCGGCTGACGATGAAGAGCTTGGGCCCTGGGAGCTTCTCGGGGGAGCGGCCGGCGTCGCTGCCCAGCAGCACCAGGCGGTCGATCTCGCCTGCCTCCGCTCGGACGGCTGCGTCGGCGGCCGCTCCTCCGCCCAAGCTTGCGCCGACGATCGACACCCTGGCTGAGCCAGTCCTACGCAGATACCGGACGGCGGCGAGCACGTCGAAGTGGAGCGGGGCACTCAGGGGGTCGGACTCGCCCGGGCCCCGCGACTTGCCGTACCCTCGAAAGTCGAAGGCGAGGGCACGAAACCCTGCCGCTTCGAGCGCTCGAGCCTGCGTTGACCAACTTTCCTTGTTGAACCGGCCGCCGTGGGCGAGCACGACGCCGTGGCTACCGGTGCCATAGACGTCGCCGACGATGCGTCCGCCGTCCTCCGTCGAAAACGAGACGCGTTCCTGCGCTCGCAAGCGCGCCGGATGCGTGAGCATCGCGCCTCCGAGCACGACCACGGCTGCCAGACTCCCTGCATTCATTTGTTGGATGAATTGAAAGGGCTTACAAGTCTACGCGGCGCCTTTCGCCGCCATGCTTCGCTCAACAACACGGTGAGCAGGTCGAGATTGGCGGCGGCCAGATTTACACGAACACCTGCCAACCGCTTGCCCCACCAAAGTTCTTCAACCGCATGAGGAGCGGTGCTGACCGCCATGTCCGTCTCGTCGGGCCCAACCATCACGTGAAGGTGCTGGTCGTCGGGAACCGTGGCAAAGATCCTCTTCGCCACGCGAAATGAAGGTATGCCGTGATGACCCTCCTCGCTGGCTTCAGGGAGTGAGAGCGCCAGACGGCGAACCTCGCGCACCTTCACCATGAGTTGAAATGAAGGAACGGTCTCATCCGAGCCCACCCACTAGTACTCCTTGCTCTCGACCGTCTCGAGAATCTGAGCTCGCGGACTCTGCATGATCGTGCCCTCGACTCGACGCCATACGTCGCGCAGCGTGGCGCGAAACGCCTCCGCCTCGCTCGAGCCGTCGAACTCGAGATCGACCGTAACGAAGTGTGGGTCGTCGATCGGCCGTAGGACCCTGTAGCGACGCACGCCCGACGCTTCACGACGGATCGGATCACTGTCGAAGGCCTTCTTCCACGCGTCAAAGTTCGGGACAGGATGTTCGATCCGCAGCGTTGTCATCTGGACCTCTCCAATTTCCGATGAGCAGTAGACGGTCCTGGACTTGTCGTAGAACATGGCCGGCACCACCGGCCATGCTCCAGCCACACGCGGGTTAGACGGCCCTCTTTCGCACATTGAAACGGAGGGGGCTGCCGTACTTGACGATCGTGGCGGCTCGGATCGCAACCAAGACGTACAGCGCATGCAGCACCGAAAACCGGTCGGACAGCAGTTTGGACCGCTTACAGGCCGCCCAGACATCTGCGGAGGTAACCGATCGCTTGCCGCCAACCCGCTTCAGCAAGTAAGCGACGGTAGCCTTCGTGACAACCGAGTAGTTTCCGCCGGCCGCAGCGCTCGGCGAAAGAAGCACGTAGTGATCCGATCCCTCCAGGACGTGATAGTCCCGCCGAAGGGATCTCACGCGGCCAAGGTAGGTCAGATTCAGGAAGAGGCTGCGATGATTCATGGACTCGTCAGCCTATGCCGGACGGCGCCCGGCCGTCTAGCGGGCGGCGGCGCCCATGTTAGACGGCTGCCCTGCTTGCGGCTGAACATGCCGAAGGTCCCAGGCCAGGATCAGCGCAATCGCCATGAGAACCGGGGCCGTAGCGAGACCCGGCCGATAGGCACCCACCGACATCGCCCAAGCAACGTGAGCCGCGCCGTTGAATAGCTCGAGCACGACCCAGAACCATGCCAGCGCCAGCGCCGACGGCCTTGCATGGCGAACGGGACCGAAATAGCACCACAGGCCGAAGGCCACCAGCGAGATGTTGAAGATGGCGAATCCAATGCGGTGGTCGTTGGCGAGAAGACCGGTCACAAAACGAGCCGGGGCGAGAACGTCGTAGAGCCGACCGAAGTACTCCTCGATCGAGTGACCCGCCTGGACAAGGATCAAGGCCAGGAATGCGTTGCGGCTCAGGCGGCTCATCGCTCTCCGCAGCCTAGGTTGCGTCCTGAGTGTGAACCAGGGACTTTCGGCCGTGCACGAAGGTCGTCGACGCGACTGTGTGAGCGTTCGGGTGTCTATTCGCGCGCCGGTCTACCAGCCGTAGCGGGAAGAGCAGGAGCCGAACTCCCCACGCAAGAAAACGGCGAACGACCGGGCCCGGACCAAGCTCGCGCAGATACTCGAACGCAAGATCCGTCAGCGCAACCGTCGGCCCCACACAAACACCCGCATCGAGCACCTCGAAGCCGGCCCGCTCGAACAGGCGACGGTGACCGACGAGCGTAAAGTTCTGGTAGTGGCTGGGATAGCCGTGGAACGCCTGCAGAAACGGGGTCGCCGCAAAGATCTGCCCGCCCGGTTCGAGAACGCGCCACATCTCGCCAACGGCGACGTCTGGGTATTCCAGGTGCTCGAGTACCGCTTCGCAATGTATGGCCGAGAGCGAGCCTCCACGAAACGGGAGCAGATGGGCATCGGCGACGATGTCGACATTGGGCAACAGCTCGAGGTTGAGGTTCTTGAGCCGAGGATGCGCCCGTGTCGGCCCCCCACCGATCGAAATGCACGCCAGTGATTTTCCCGAAGTCTCCATCACGCGCCACAGCGCAACGCCTGATGCCGCCGAGCGATGATCCCCGGAGAGTTTGGCGAGGAGGGTCATTGGACAGCAGCGCAACCTGACGCGAGATTCAGCCTAGGACAACATGGTACTCGCTCTGAACCAAGCCGCTCGGATAGTGCCGAGTCGCCACGTGACGGAGCCGGATGTCGCGCGGTAGTGTGCCGAAGAGAGGAACTCCTTCCCCGATGAGCACAGGCACACGCGTGATCACGAGACGCTGAATGAACCCCGCGCGCAGGAACCCTTGAATCGTGATCCCACCGTCGACGTAGAGGTGGTGGGCGCCACTGGCAGCGAGTTGCGAAACGATCTCTGCCGGAGGCCCGGCCATCTGTTCCACAACGCCTCCGACGACTGCGGACAAATCGACGGGGCGAGTGCTCAGGACCACGACGCGCTTGTCGCCATATGGCCAAGGCTCAAAGGTCAGAACCGTCTCGAAGGTCTTTCGACCGATCACTATCGCATCGACGCTCGCTATGAACTCGTCGTAGCCGTGGGGTTCGCCGCCGCCCGCCGGCAGCCAGTCCAGATCGCCGTTCGGTCGCGCGATGAAGCCGTCGACGCTGGCGCCGACAAAGACAGATACCGTCATCGTGGCGGCCACGTCAACCCTTGACGATGCTGGACCATCGTTCCTCCCGGTCCGCGGACGAAGTCTCCTCGATGCGAGTGGCGACCGTCCAGACATGCCCCGACGGATCGAGAATCCGCCCGGTGCGGTCGCCCCAGAACTGATTCTTCGCCGGAATCAGAACCTTCGCCCCGGCGGCCACCGCCCGCTCCATCACGGTGTCCACGTCGTCGACATAGACGTAGATCACCACCGGCGAGCTGCCGTCCGGCTGCGGAGCACGGCTCGAAAGGGTCGGCCACTCCCCTTCGATCATGATCATGCTCCCGCCGATCGTCAGCGCCGCGTGTGCCACGGTCCCGTCCGGACCGGGTCGGCGCACCAGCTCCACGGCGCCAAACGAGGCCTTGCAGAAGTCAATTGCTGCCGACGCGTCGCGGCAGACCAACGTCGGCATCACGACCGAGACGCCGTCGGGGATCGGTTTCACATTGCTCATGATCGCGTGTCCCCTGAAGTCTGCGCTGGGTTCCAGCCGCCCAACGCGTGCCGAGTCGGTGGCGAGCGCCGACGCGCGACGCCCGGAGAGCGAGCCCGCTGCAACGGCATGTTAGACGACCTTCGCCGCAGGCGCAGCCTCGGAGGTTCAGTCCACTTTGGTTTCCCTTGCGCCCACCACAAGCTTTATACTATAAAGTACATTATGAACATGATCAAGCGCACCATCGCCGCCACGGAACTGCTGCTCATCCTCCCGGCCGTTCTCTTCATGACCGCGCTCTTCGTGCGCAACGTGCAGCCCCCGGAATACGAACCGGCACACACCGCCGAGCGCATCGTTACGTGGTACGCGGTGCGGCCGCGCGTCGGTCTCTGGGTGCTGCTCATGGCTCTGCCGCTTGCCGTGCTGGTCATCGGCTGCGCCACGTTGCTGCGCAGCTGGAACCATGACGCTGAACTGCGGCAGGCCGCGCGGCGGGCGCTCGCCGCCATGCGTTCGCACCTTGCGACGCTCATCGTCGCTGCGGCGACATTGATAGCCGTCGGTGTCCTGGCGATTGTCGCCCTGCATTCGCTCACGGACTGACAGACTCTTACGATTCCGCCGCAGCCTACGCGGAGTCGCCGGGTTCCTGGTAGAGACCGATGATGTTTCCAGCAGGGTCGCGAAACCTGGCGGTCACCTCGGGGGCGTCCATGCCGATCGGCTGCACGAGCTCGCCCCCGTGCGCGACGACCGTGTCGATCGTGGCTGCAACATTGGCGACCATGATGTAGAGCAGCAGACCGGCTTCTCGCGACGGCGGCCGGCCAGTGACCCAGGTGCCGCTCACTTCGCCGACCCCGTCGTCGAACGCCGTTGACCCGTCGCCCCGGCGCCTGATCGTCCAGCCAAAGACTCTTTGGTAGAACTCGACCGAGCGACGAACGTCGATTGCGGGAATCTCGAGGTAGCAGATCTTGCCGTTCGCGCGTGTGGGAGGCATTGGCCTATACGTGTTGGTCTATCAGAATCGTGTTTCCATCTGGATCAGCAATCATGAAGCTAGCTGGGCCACTAGAACTTTCGTCTGCTTCGGCGCCCTCATTTCAGAGCGACGCCACATTTTCGGCAGACGGACACGGCCGGCGGCTGACCAAGCGACGCGCCGCACGCCGGGCAACGCCAGATCCGTGAGAACACCAACCCGACACCCGCCGCCACCGCCACCCAGACCACCAACCAACCGTTGGGTCCCAGGCCAAGAACCGGACCTCTACGAAGGCTGAACAAAATACCGTAGAGCGGTAGGCTGAGAATTAGCAACCCGGCCGCAGTCAGCCGCCTGCGGCGGGCGAATTCCGCCTTGAAGGCAGTGACCTGCTGCGCCGTGTATTCCATTCCGCTACCCCTCCGCTGCACCTCGCGGGTTACGCCGCTCCCTACATCAGGACTGCTGTCCATGAGTCATTGAGTATGCTCGGTTTCGAACGTCGCTCGGCAAGGCGCGCGCCTTTCGCGTGGCTCTATCGAGGTGGACAGCAACGAGAACCGTCCTCGCGGCCACCTCCCCCGTTTCGTCGTTCTTCATCTCATGAGCAAAGCGAATCGCCTTCTCCTTGACTTCAAGGATCGTGGAAGAGACCGTGACGACATCACCGGCGAACAACTCACGCTTGTATTCGATGTGCTGCTCGACACCGGCCATTCCGCTGCTCTCGGTGCGCAGGCGCGATGGCGTGAGCCCGATGGCGGAGAAAAGCTGCCAGGTAGCCTCATCGAATTTGGCTACGTACCACATGACGTTCATGTGACCCATGTGGTCACACTGCGAGGGATAAACCGCTCCCCGGTAGGTAACGAGAGTTTGGGTCAAGTTCCCCCCTTGATGCTCCTGTCATGCCATGACTCTTGGGGTTGTTCGAGAGCGGCCTAACGGGCGGCGGGTCCGCTGCACCCGCATGTCAGGCGGCCCGCTACTTGGATAGACCCTGCTTGCGGCAGCCGCAAGCTTCTGCAGTCGAAAGCAGTACGGACAGGCATTTGACTCGCGATGGGAGCGATTCGATTGGGAGCGCGGTCTTCCGCCCGAAGGATACAAGGAACCGGCCAAGAAGCGAACCGGCGAGAGACGAAGCGAAGCGCGGGAGCGAGTCCGGCTAGGAACGGGGCGTCTCATGATCGGTCAGCACCGGCAAAGAGGGCTCCCAGGGACCCACCTCGTGGCGGAGTTGCTTGGCCATGACTCGAGCGACCTGAGCGAGGTGCCCGAAGTCATGCACGACCCAGGCTGCCAGGAGCTGGCGGAGCGTTACGCCTCCCAAGCTGGGATGAATGCCTGGCAGTTCGAGGGCGGCGGGAGTCAGGTTCCAGGAGCGGAGCAGCACGAGATTCTCCCTGCGCAGTTGAGCGAATTCCTCGAGCAGGGAGCGGAGCGTACGACCGACGTTGCGAGCGCGATGTCGAAAGCGGTCGTAGGGCTCGAAAAGGGGGTTCGGACCCTGGGCCAGGATGATGCGAGCCCGAGGGACCCAATCAGTCTCCTCGCCGTCAATCAGGTGACCGACGACATCGAAGGGACTGAAGGTGTCGGGGCCTTCCACACCCCGGGTCCAGAGAGCCGGAAGCCCGTCCAGGAGGGCGTGCAACGCACCTGGCGTCTTCGCGAGGGCCTGTGCGGAAAGCTCGAGATCAAAGTTCATGTCTGGAAATCCTTAAGCCCGCCCAACTGGGCTTTCCATCGCGGCTTAGGGTGAAGCTGGTGTCAGGCCGGGCGGCGGAAGCCTTGGGTCGTAACCAATCCTGGGAACCTCGTGAATGTCGGGCACGTGGGCAATCACCGAGCTGCCAGCACCCACACCGCGCGGCTCGATCGACACGTTGTTCACCGGCGGGTTCCAACCACCAGGGCGGGTCAAGACCTGAGGCGGCTCGGCTCCATCGTAAACGATTGTCGGAGGACTACCGGACCCTCCCTGAATGCCGTTGCCGGGAGGGTAAGGAAGCGTCCGACCCTCGACGTAGTCATCCGGAGAATTTGAAAAGGGCATCGAATATCCAGGAACGAGCTTCGAGTCCCATTCGGGACGATAGTCTCGATTCGGATTGAAGAGGGCTTTGCCGGGTAGGCCTTCACCCGGTCGGGGAATGTACTTGGTCGTTGGCGCTGGTAGTTGCGGTCGCGAAGCAACCATTCTGGCGACATTCGGGGATGCCGTCGGGCCGAGGTGTAGGACGTCGCCCGGCTCCAGTCCGGGACGCTTACCGATCACAAGCACCTCTTCTGAAGTCCGCATCCGAAATCGCTCGCTCGAGTCTCTACCCTTCTCGGGCGAGCCCTGCGAGCCTTGCCCGGTGAAGGCGCTGGCAGGCCCAACGGAGGTAACCGTGGTCTTTCCGATGCTCATCAGGAGGCCATCGGGGTAGTGATGAAAGACAAGTCGGCTACCATCCGACTGCGGACGATCGAGAGCCAAGACGACGCTGCCCCCCATCTGGATCTTGAACGCCGCCTCGACACTCTGAGCGAAGCCAGCGGCGGAAAGGGACAAACTCAGGAACCCCGCGGCGCAAAGAACCTGGCGGGGGATTGGGCAGGCCAGTGCAAGCACATCGGTCGCGAGCCACGCACTTAGCACCCGCGGGTTAGGCACGCTCGCCAGACTCTTCCTTCCGAATCTTTGACTGGATTCGATTCCAAGCTCGGATTCCCACTGGCAGAAGGATTCCATACGGAAGCCACAGGAAATATCGCTGAGGCGAGGGGAGAAGCAACAACGCCGCGACGAAAGCGCTCACCAGCACCCAGCAAAGAACCGATGCCTTGATTACGAAAGCCCGCTCTCTCGGTCCGCGCGTGTTTCGTATGCTGAAGTACGTGCCGACAGCACCGCCCAGGACGCCGATCGCCGAGCCGACGATTCCGCCAAGCAAGCCGATCGCTTCAGGCTTCATCGTCTCTTCAGCGTGCCTAACGGGTGGCGCGTCAGCGGCGAGCGACAAGCCGGAGGCGAGGAGCGAGTCTGCTGCACCCGCGGGTTAGGCGACGGGATCATTCGGGTCGGTTCCCCATCGGGCGCATGCCTCGGAAGGTTGACGTTGCCAAGCGGTCAGCATATGGTCGACTCCGATTTTTCGCCCGAAGACGCGTAAAGGCCGTTGTGGCAGGCGGGTGCCCCGCCGGCTCGGGGGCCTCTCTTTCGGCGACGCGGGTGACGTTCACCCAAGGAGGACATCGTGAGTCGATGGTTTCGCTTAACCCCGCTCCTGCTCCTGGCCTTCATTTTACTCCCCGCCCGCACCGCGCGCGCGCAGACCGCCAAAGCGGAAGCAAAGCAGCCGCCGCAAGCCCGAGTCGCGCTCTATCGCATCGCGCCAGGCAAGCAACTGGACTTCCTGAAGTGGATGGCCGAAACGGAAGCGATCGACAAGGAGGCCGGCGTGCCGGCGTCCCAGGTTTATGCACACACGAACGGAGATAGCTGGGACTACATGCAAGTCGTTCCCGACCTGAGCAAAGAGCAGCAGGCCAAGGTGGATGAGATCACCAAGAAGCACGGCCGTAAGACGGGCTTCGCGGCGGGCCTTGAGTTCCGCACCTTCGTCGCATGGCACACCGACACGTCCGTGATCGGGCCGGTGACCGCCGCTGACTTGGTAGCGGCAGCGAGCAAGTAGGAAGCCTAGACGAGGTGGGTGTCGACTAAATCGACCCTGCCGCTGGCGGTGCCGGCGGCAGGGTGTCTCTCACGGAACGCCGCGCATTCCGAGCTTGATTCCCCTCGCCTAACGGGTGGCGCGTCAGCGGCGAGCCGCAGCGAGCGAAGCGAGCTGCGCCAGTCCGCTGCACGCGCGGGTTAGGCGTTAGCGCGGAGCAAGCCCTGCTACTCCACGGCACGTTTCGTCCACTGCCACAGGCCGGCGGTCACTGCGGCTGGCAAGCGGGAGCCGATCTGCCTCGCCGCCAACACGATCTGTCCTCGGTGATGGCCCTCGTGGGCCACGAAGTAAGTTAGCAGGTGACCGACGTCCAGCGGCAGATTCCGCCACACGTAAGCCGGGGTGGCGGGAACCTTGCCGCCGCAGCGAAGCCCCAGCCGTAAGAGCGCCTCGATGCCCCGGCCACTCCTGTTCAGTGCGGCGACCAACTGGCGGCGGCTCACCTTCCGGCGGTCCACGGCGGACGGAACCGGGATGCCATGGGGCCGGCCCAGGGTCTTGAGCCACATGCACCGGCTGTTGTGAAGGTGGCCGGCGAGCATGCGAATCGTCTTCCGCGGGGCTCCGGGGACCGGAGCCGCCCAGACCGCGGTGGGAACGTGGCTGACGAGAAAGACAGTGATCTGATGATTGGTCCGCCAGGCCGCCAAGATGGTCTCGGCGAGATCACCGATGGCGGGTATTTCGGGCCTCCCCTGAGGTTTCGCGCGGACGCCTAACGGGTGGCGGCTCTGCGGCGAGCGAAGAGCCGAAGGCGATGGGCGAGTCCGCTGCATGCGCGTGTTAGGCGTCGCCAAGCTCGACACGGCTCACCTTCTCCAAAATTGCCTCGAATTCGGACCGATCGAACCCCAATCCATCGGAAGTTTCGTGCACCAGGATCGCATGATCGCTAAACCACATCATCCCGCCTTCCTGACACGACAAGCCTTCTTTGGGCCTTGGAAAAAGGCCGTACGGCACTCCCATAGCCTCCGCCCTAAACTTAGATCGGGGTTGTGAGAACCATAAGGGATCTCGCATGCGAAAACAATATTACTTTCGACCGTCGAATCGCGGCCTCTTGGCATGGGACGTGGACCGTTTAGTGCGGCTCTCGGGTAACCTTCCCCGGAAACACATTCCGCTGACTAAGATTCGGGAGCTCGACGAGGTCTGGTCCGGCGATGATGAGCCTCCAACTTGGCGGACGATGCTCGAGCACTTGAAATTGATAGACGAGGCGGATCTATCGTTTCCAATAATCCTGTCCTCATCCGGAGCCGTCATGGATGGCATGCACCGCGTCGTCAAGGCGGCGCGGCAGGGCCGGAAAGAAATCGAGGCCGTCCAGTTTGAGGAGGATCCTGAGCCGGATCACGTGGGCCGTGGACCGAGGGATTTGCCTTACTGAAGCTGCTGCCTAACGGGTGTCGGGTTCAGCGGCGAGCGAAGAGGCGAAGCCGACGAGCGAATCCTTGTTAGGCGACTGGTGCATAGCCTCGCCGGCGGCGTCCGCGAGGCCACGACGATGTCCTATTCTCCTCGTAGGTTCCAGAAGGGACCCGTGATCCCAAGATCTCCGAGAAGAGCCTCTGTTTCCTCAAGACTATGCCGCCGCCAGTCTGGCCTCACCTTGTCTTTGTACCAACCGTGGGCGAGCCTCCATCCCTGCTCCGGGGTGAGGACCCCTCCTCGCGAGAGGTCTCGAGCCAGGCACCACCGATCAATGTGCGCTTCCGACCGGAAGAGAAGCATCGTCGTTCACGTGAATCCAATGTTGTCCCACCAGTGGTGTGCAGCAACGGCGAAGTGAATGACACCTTCGCTCCGCACAAGCCTGCCATACTGCACTTCAAGTCCCATCGGCTCGCCGCAATCGCCGCAGGGAGCGCTGATCACCGCATCCTTCCCGAGAGCGGCCGGAATGCCCAGTGCATCCCAAATGCAGATTCCCCAGTAGGTCTTCCCGCCCGCGAGCACGCGAAAGCCAGACGGTACAGCGCAAAACGGGTTCGCTGCCCAGATATTACCGTCGTTCGGGGCGAGAATGAGCACCTTGCCCGCAGCAAGGTTCTTCAGCGCCTCACGGATTTCAGTCTGTGGGCGCCGGAGTGCGTCCGCAATCTGGGCGGGCTGAGGCACACGAGCTGTCTCGGCCGCCTGCCGGAAGACATAGACGCGCACATCGCGGGCCAGCGCCTCGAGATTCGATTCCACAGGGACCATCATCACTCAAACGCCGGCCGAGCTACCGTCGTCCTGAGTTTGCCGCGGCGCTCGCCCAAATTGTCGTCACTTCGCCGTGCGACGCCGCGGCCGCTGCTTCGCCGAAACCGATCGGATGATTAGCTTGCCTCGACCGCCCGCTGGGAGCGGGATCTTAGAATGAACAACGGCGGCAGCAACGAGCGCTTCAACCTCGGCACGCTCTAACACGCCAACCGACTCGAGACGAATAAAGCGAGTCTGGTTGCCCGAACCGAGAAGGATTTTCTTGGGATCGGGAAGACTCGCGCCGCGGATAAAACACAGGCCGACGCCGTTTGCTCCCGCGGCCATCGAAACAATGCAGTCGGACGGGCGTTCCGTCGCGCCGTAACCGATTACGAAGAAGTTGTAATTGTCGTAGACCAGCTCGTTGGCAGTCGGGAACCGCTTGCGTAGCGCCTTGCGCACCGCAAGAATCAAGGTTTGGTGCTTGGAGTCGAACTTGCCGACAAAGCTTTTGAGCAGCCTCTCGGCACCAGCAGGTGTTGAAGTAGCCTTCGCAGTCGCCTTCATGGGAGCCTCGTCGCCTATGTCAATCTACCAGATGCACCGACTAACGGGCGGCGCGTCAGCGGCGAGCGCGCAGCGCGAGTCCGCTGCAGCTGCGGGTTAGACGGCCCGCTTCCGAGCCTCTGCTCAGACGACTGATGCGACATAGTCAGGCGGAAAATTCAGTTTGCGCAAGAGAGCCTGCAAGCGCGCGGCGTACTCTGGATTACGCTCATGCGGGAGAGGTGCGTCGGGCAGGTTGTAACACAAAGCAGGCACAGACTCGCCGTCGAGAGTCTTGACGACGACAGCTTCAGGACGGTAGTGCTCAAGGCCAGCACCGGAATAGAGCTGCGAGAGCTCACGGCGCGTGAGCGAGATAAGCATGCCAAAGGCGCGAGCTCCCAAAGAAGGGACCAAAGTTGCGCGCTCGCCGATTCGCAGAGCGAACCCGTCAACGTATGCAGGGCGTGGCGTGAGCGGCGTCATTTGCTTCTCACGCAAGACATCCACGTCCATGAATAGGCCATAGAAAAAGGCTTCGATCGAGCGCTCAGTCATTGACGCCGAGCTCTCCCGTCGGGCCGCCTAACGGGCGGCGGGTCAGCGGCGAGCGAGGAGGCGAATCCGACGAGCGAGTCCGCTGCACGCGCATGTTAGGCGCCCATTCCCATTCGGGTTTGCTCGCCATCACGGCCTCTCGATCGCTTCAGGCGTTGACGCGTCGGCCCACATCCCGCAGGCGGGCGGCGCTCAAGACTCGACGCCTCTGCCACACTCGACCATTGCCACTGGCCGCCGGAGTCAAGGGGTGACCCGGTTCATGTTCGTGATGGCTTCCATCAACTTCGTGACCTCCACCATGTCGCGGCCCTGGAAGACGACGACGTTGCCGGAAGGACGCTCCATGCCCGGGAGCAGCGAGACGACTTCGGCATCGACGACCTGGTGGAAGCGCAACTGGAGCCGCACCGGCCTCGCCACGCGATACGGCTGGATCTCCCGCCGCCGCTCGACACCCCGCCGCACACCTTCCCGGATGCGCCTCTGCGCTTCCTCCGGGTGCATCATGGAGGCCGAGTAGAAGCCGGTCGCGTCCTTGACGGCCGCCGTTTCGATCGGGCCGACGAGCTTGCGCGCGTCCCCGCAGATGGTCTGATCGCCCGACAGAAACACCACCGGCACGCCGAAGTCACCCGCGATTGCGGCGTTGAAGCCGGCTTCGGAGACCGCCACGCCGTCGAGCTCGACCTCCATCGTGCCGGTGAACGTGTGGGAAAGGATCGCCGCGGGGCGCCCCTCCGCGGCGTGGTAGCCGACGAATACCACCGCGCCGAAGGTCTCGTCGATACCCTGCATCATTCCGAGCGGCCGCGGCCAGGCGCGAATCAGCCGGACCCTCTTGTCGAGCAGCTCCACGTCGATGTTCTGCCCGTCGCCGTGGGAGTCGCCCACCACGACTTCCGTGGCGCCCGCGTCGAAAGCGCCGGCAATCGCGGCGTTGACCTCTTTGGTCATGAGCTGTCGAAACTTTTCGTACTCGCGGCCCTTGGAGTCCGCCTGCACCGTCCACGTGCTGACACCGCCGACGCCCTCCATGTCGGCCGAAATGAACACTTTGAGCTTCAAAGGCGCAGCCGCGCTCGCCGCGCGGGCGCCGAGAGTCGCGGCCAGGAGGGCGCCGAAAAGCCACGACGACAGGTTCCTCATCCGGCTCTCCTTTCGAGACGGCGCCCCGTCCGCCGTCTTACGTGCGAGGCGCCTAACGGGCGGCGCGTCGGCGGCGAGCGAAGAGCCGGAGGCAATGAGCGAGTCCGCTGCACGCGCGTGTTAGGCGGCGCCCCCGACCAGTGACCGCCAACTCGGAACCCACCGATTCACCCGGCGCTTGTACTCCCGATAGCTCTCCCCGAACCGCCGCTCCACCCTCGGTTCCTCGACGAAGACGATAAACAGGTGCATGAAAGCGGCCATCAGCACGGCGAAGAGAAGAATCGATGGAGAGTGTTTGTAGAAGCCCCAGCCGCACAGCACAGTCCAGGCCCCTTTGGTCATCGGGTTACGGACGTACTTGTACGGCCCCCAGGAGATGAACACCTCCGGGTCGGGAAAATGGGTGCCCGGAGATAGCGCGCCGCTCGCCGCGAAGAGACCAAAGCAGGCAAAGGCGAGGACCGCGCCCGCGACCATCAGGACGACACCGCCGACCGCCGTCCAAGGCGGCAGGGTGACCAAGATCAGCGGGTCCAAGCGCCGGACCTGCCAGGTGATGACGCCGAAGATTACGACGGCGCAGCCCGCCATGAATAGGGACTTCAGGACTACGACGAGCTGCCGCATGGCCGCACCTCCGCTTGTTGCGAGTAGATGCTATCGCCGCCTAACGGCTTGCGCGTCAGCGGCGAGTGAGGAGCCGAAGGCGACGAACGAGTCCGCTGCATGCACGTTAGGCGGCACGCTGATGTTGCGCCGATGACCGAAATGCCCAAACGCAAAGACTCCCCGCCACTACGACCGCAACCCAAGACACCCACACTGGGATCGCCATCGAACCCACCTGCACTGGCACTTGCAGTGCCGCCCGGATCCCCTGGCCGATTGCGATCAAGCCGAACACCATCCCCGAGACCGTCCGGTAGCCGCTACGTTCCATCTCAGACCTCCTTGAGCCAAGTGCCGCCTAACGGGCGGCGCGTCAGCGGCGAGCGAAGAGCCGAAGGCGATGAGCGAGTCCGCTGCACCCGCGTGTTAGGCCACATTGACTCGCCTCTCCCGCGCGCGATTTCGCACCTCTGCAACAGTCCAAAGCCCCAAGGCAACGGCCCCGGCGCCGAACGGTAATGCCGCCCGGAGGCCACCGACATCTTCATGCCCGAGAAGAATGAGGGCGAGACCGTAGAGCGTCAGAACGCCCCCGGCAACGCTCCCGACGATCAAGAAGGCTCGCCCGCGCATCGCATGAGTGGCGGACGCGCCAAGCGCCACGAATCCGAATGCCGTGAGGAGTTGATATGACGACCGCGCACTCGGATGCTGCGTCGAGGTGCCAACGGCGCCCAAGCCACCCTGGCTCATGGCGAGTACGCCGACAAGGAGCCACAGTACCTCCAGGATCAGCCCTGCCGTTGATCTTCGGGGACCGGCTGGAGCGCGTCGCATCATGCTAGTGGCCTAACGGGCGGCGCGTCAGCGGCGAGCGAAGAGCCGAAGGCGATGAGCGGGTCCGCTGCAGGCGCATGTTAGGCGGCTTGGGTCCGCGAAGTCGCGGCGAGGGGACTTCAGACCTTGCAGGCATAGCTAAGGAAGATTGTCCCATCGCTGAACCGCCGTTGGTCCTCGAGTTCTAGCCTTAAACGGACGTCATCAGGGAGGCTCTTCTTTCCCCCTCCTACGATGATGGGGAAGAGGAACAAGTGGCACTTGTCGACGAGGCCAGCTTTGAACGCGTGGCTGGCAAGTTCGGGCCCTCCGACTAGGATTTCGTGGCGAACGTTGGCTTTCAGCTGACGGACCAGCTCGGGGTCAAAGCGGCGCTCGATTCGAGTTCTCGAAGTTGAGGCCTTCTCGAGGCTGCTAGAGAACACGATCTTGTCGGCCGCCTTCCATATGGTCGCGAAGTCCTGCATGAGAGGAGAGGCAGCGGCGAGGGTGGGATCAGTCTCCCAGGCCCGCATGGTCTCGTACATCCGCCGACCGTACAGATAGGTGCCGGCCTGCCGTTCGAGATCGTTGACGAAGCGGTGGACCTCTTCCTCTGGCTCAGCCCAGTCGAACTTTCCGCTCTTGTCCTCGATGTAGCCGTCTAAGGACGAGATGACGAAGTAGATGAGTTCACCCAACCGACGCCTCCGGTCGTAATCGGCAGGAATGACCAACGCGGACGGAATTGGCCAAGCCGCCTAACGGGTGGCGGGTTAGCGGCGAGCGACGAGGCGAAGCTGATGAGCGGGTCCGCTGCGCGCGGGTGTTAGGCCGCTCGTTACTCATTCGCGACATTCATCGCAGCCGTACCGTCGTCGTCACTGTTGCTCGTCCCCAGCGCGCCGCAGCAAGACGACTCCCAACAAAGACGGCATGATCAATGGAAGAGCAGGGACCCCGAGAATGAAACCGGGAATGGTGTACCAGGGTTGAGAGGCCGCCGCAGGGTCCGGATGTTCCAGTACTTTGATCACGATGAAGAACAATGCGATGAAGTTCACGATGATATATGCGAGGGATGCCTTGCGGCCCAACCATTGGGTTCGGGCGAGAGAAGCCGCAAACGCTGCCGTCGCGGCATAGGTCAGAGCGCCCGCCAGGGATACGACGAGATCCCGAAATGGATGGAGCGAGACAATCGCCGAAGGCATTGCCCCACCGTGTTCCTGGGCGAAATACGCTCCGAACACGAAGGCATTCCAGATGAGATAGAGGGAACAGGCGAGTATGACCGCGGCGAAGCCGAGCGTCGAATGGAGGCGCTCGCTGGCTTGGCTTAGTGCTTCCTTGAGCACCACGAATCCACCCGTTGCCGCCAGCGCCATCGCAATTAGGACAAGGTAGCGCATTTGGTTCTCTGCCGCGGATGCCGCCCAGGGTGCTCCAATGCCGACCCAGAAGAGTGCAACCATCGCAAATGGTGTCACAAGGAGCGTACCTGCGAGCGCGAGCTGTCGCCGACTCTGCGCATCGGCTCTGATCGCCCGCGCACCCAGTGTCCACGCGGCGGTGGATATCGCCGCAAACAGTACTCCTCCGATAACGTGATACACACCCGGGATGCGAAGCGGGCGCACAGCCGCGGCGCCGAATGCGATAAACGGCGTTGCGCAAAGGAAACCGTAACTTGTTCGTTGCTTGCCGTGGTCGGTCAGCACCTAGGACCTCCTCAACGACAGCGGCCTAACGGGTGGCGGGTCAGCGGCGAGTAGTGACTAGCCGAAGGCGAGGAGCGAGTCCGCTGCACCCGCGCGTTAGGCGGCCTATCGATAGACATCTTTACGATCTGCGACTCGTACGACGAGCACCTGCAGCTCAGCATCAGCGATCGTGTACACAACCCGATATCGGCCGACCCGAACCCGATAGCGATCGCCCTCCCCGGCCAGCTTCTCGCAGCCGACAGGGCGTGGCTCCTTGGCCAGCGCCAGAATGCTCGCCACGATGCGCTGCCGGTCTTTTTTTTGGTCAACGGCCTCGATCTCCTTGGCCGCGGACGGCTTGATCAGAACCCTATAACTTGCCACGACGTTTGAGAGCCTTTACGAACTGCTCAAAGTCGAGATTCGGCTCTCGCTTGCGTGACTCGATCGCTTCCAGGTCCTCGGCGTCCTCGGCCAGGGTCAACTTCACCGCGTCGTTCACCATGTCGGAGATCGACTTGTCCGATGCCGCTGCCTTGAGCCGCAAGGCCCGATGGATCTCGGGTTCGAAATACACGGTCGCTCTCTTAACGCTACGCATGCCGCCATCTTAGCGCTTTGACGTTATGACGTCAAGGCTCCTCAGGGCTGCCTAGCCGGCGCATGTGAGGCCGCTTTTCGATTCACTTCACGTTGACTGCAATTGCTATCGTGGGGCCGGTCATCGCGTGCGCGTGATGCGGGTCTAGCTGCCCCTTTGGGAGGAAATACCACACGCCAGGTGTCATTCGGCCCAGTTCAGGTAGCCGTTTCATGCGCGCCGGGTCCAGGCCTGCCGCGATCAGACCAGAGGCGTCGAACTCGTAGAGAACATCCTCCGACGTGTGCTCCGGCTCGGCAGCAAAGTGAACCATGGTACCCAGGCCGCTTTGGAAGCAGTATTCGCCACTCTCAGCCGTACGGTCGATCACCATTTCGGGATTCGCCCGAAGAATCCGGGCGATGGCTAGAATTTCGCCCTTCGACTTGCCCTGAAGCGCGACAACGTCGGCGTACTCGCGTTTAACTCTAGCGAGCTCATCCTCGGCTACCAGCTTGTCGCCGGCGAGGAGGTGTCCGCTCAGAATGGACATTTGGGCGGCAGCCCAAACTACGAGGACAACGCGTCGCATGGTGCTACCTCCTTGGTCTGGAGCGGCCTAACGAGTGGCGCGTCAGCGGCGAGCTCCGAGCCGAAGGCGACGAGCGAGTCCGCTGCACCCAGGTGTTAGGCCGCGTGTTTTGAGTCGCTGGCATTGCGGCTCCCGGTAGTCACTGACTCACGCCCTACGGCTTTCGCTCAGGAGGCTTTGTGGGCGCCGTCGGGAATGGCTGCTCGGGGATACTGTGCGTATTCTGAAACCCCGCGATCAGCCAATGCTCCGCCTGCTTGGTGAACACCAAGGTCTGAATGCCCGAGCGGGGCTCCGGAATGCCAGGCGGCGTCCGGGCACCGGTCATAGTCCAGCGAGCATGTGCGAGGGCGATGTTGGGCGACAGAAATCGCACCTGCACGTCTGTGATTGTGAGCTGGCTCTCGCTAAACGTGTAAGTGAAGGCCGCGGTGAGCTTCCGCTCGAGCTCCGCGCGTCCCTTCCACCACCAGCCGACTACGTTCACGACATCGCAATCCTCCGTGAACAGCCCCGCATAGGCCTTCGCATCATGGCGGCTCCACGTCTCGCCTTGGCGCATTGCAACCGCGCGGATTTCCGCCTCGTCTTCATGATGGGTCGCAGCCGGTAGCGGTGAGACTGAGCTGAGAACCACGGTACAGAGCACCAGTCTACGGAAGGAGTCGCTCACTATTGCCTCCCAGTGAGTCGGTTTGGACGCGCCCCGGGGGTGCTGAAACATGTCGAGTCTACCCGTGATGAAACGTTGGCGGTGCGACCGCCTTCGCAAGGAGGACGATGCGTCGGCCTAACGGGTGGCGGGTCAGCGGCGAGCGAGGAGGCGAAGCCGACGAGCGAGTCCGCTGAACGCGCGTTCTAGGCCGCCGTTGATTCATCGGACCGGGAACCTACAGCCAGGCGCTGAAACGCCACTGACCCGCTTCGGGAGCGACGAATATCCCGCTACTGGCCTGGCTTTGCACCGGGCGCCTCGGCCGCAACGGGCTTGTAGTCGAACTTGCCCTTGCCCTCCTGGTAGAACACGCAATCGCTTCCGGCGCGGCAGCCGCTCACGTGCACCCAGTTGGCAGGCATCATCACGACCGACCCGGGCCCGAAATCCTTGGCCGACGCCGCATCTTTGCCGGTGTACAAGACGCCACTGATGATCACATTCGTGATCTCGCTGCTGTGCGCATGCAGCGGATTGTCAGTGCCGGCCGGGACCTTACGCATCTGCGTGTACGGCCCCGTCTTGGGGTCGCCCGAGAGCACGGCGAACTGCGTTCCCTTCAGCTCGGGCAGCTCGGTCCACTTCAGATCGGTAAACGACAGCATCAGCGGCGCCTTACCGCCCGCCTTTGTTTCCGCGGCGGGCTTCGGCGACTGGTTGCCGATCGCCGTCGTCGACAGACTCACCGCCGCCAGTATCGCTAGAAATCTCTGCATTTTGTGGCCCCCTTAATGAATCTGGGAGATAAGAGCCTGATCGCGCACCGTCTCAGGCAACTGATCGAAAAGCCGCCAGAATTCCGGCGTCGCATGATGCCTCAAATGTCTCGGCCTCGCCTCGCTTGTGTGCCGCGACCGCTGCGTCGGCCAACCGGTCGAGTTTCCCGGCCACCACATCGCGCTCGAGCTCCCGGTCCCAAAGCTCCGCGTCAAACTCCTCGAACCAGCGCCGAAACGCCCGCATCTCCTGGGGCGACAGCCCCTCGATCTCTTTCTCGAGTGTCTCGATCGGCGTAAGCTGCGGGCCGCAGGCCCGTCAGCTTCACGCCCGTGTTCGGCCGCTCTCAGCAATGGGTGCATCTCCTGTCGCCACTCAGCTCAATGTCACCATGTCGGTCCCTGGATACGCCTGAGAGCCACTGAACCTACCCCGGTGGGGGCCACGCATCGATGACCTGACGCAGGGCAACGATCTTCCCGAGGTGGTAAGCATTATGAACGGCCAAGCTCTCGAGCTTCTCGGCAAGCGTGACGCCCGGGCCCACTTTCTCCATCAGCGCCTCAGGCGAGCGCCCTAACTCTACTGCCGTCTCCGACCCGGCGAGAAACTCACTGACGAGATCCTCCCACATGCGCTCGTTGCCAGGAGCCTCTGAGGGAAAGTCCTGTCCCCCGTCGATCCATGCAGCTGCGGCTGGTTCATCGCATTGAACGACGATCGACTGCCACTTGGTTGTGTGCCAGAGCTCCTCGTAGATCGTATGCGGGAGCCCAGGTGGCCGCACGCTCACCTGCTCGACCGTCAGACCCGAGAGCAGGCGAGCCCGGGACATGAACTCCCCGTCAATGAAAAGACGCTCCCACTGACTCATGAATCGAATGTCTTTCCCCTAAAGATGACGTGCGGCAGTCCGCCGAACGAGTGGCGCGTCAGCGGCGAGTGAGGAGGCGAAGCCGACGAGCGAGTACGCTGCACGCGCATGTTAGGCGCCACCCTTTCCGATGGCTCCCTCGCCTCTCACCCAAAAGCGTCCCGTCTTGATGATGGGATCTGCCGCGTTTGGTTGCTCAGGGCACCTTGTCGAAAAAGAGATAAACGGCGGCAATCCGGCCGTCCCGGGCAATGATGAAATCAGTCCCGGCGTAAGCTGGCGCCTCACCAGGGCGGCCCGATACCCATTGGATCCGCCCGCCATTGCCCAATTCCTCGGGCCCGGCAATTGGCTGATATCGAAAGTCCGGGTGAGTAGCCTTGATCGCGCCCGCGACGCGATCGATCTCGTCGCGGCCCCGGTAGACGCCCCTGGGCTCATAGAACACGCAATCTTCGGTGAAGATCTCGTCGATGGCCGCGCGCCGACGCGCGGGGTCGTTTTCACCGAAGACGTCGTGAAGATTGCGGGTCAGCAAGGTCGATATGCTGTAGGACATGGCTTGATTCCTCCTTTCCTCCCTCTTCGTTTGTTTAGGAATATATCTAGAAG
>JBASRI010000135.1:0-3046 GCA_049273755.1 Thermoanaerobaculia bacterium | reverse complement strand
CGCAAGGTGCTCGAGAGAGGCCGCCCGGCTGTGCCGCTGGTCGGAGAGCTCGCGCGGGGCCTTTCGCCCTCGGACCAGGACCTGCTGCGCGAGCTCGTCCTCGGCGTGCTGCGCTGGAAGTCGGCGCTCGACGCGGAGATCGCCGCCGTCTGCCGAGTCCGCATGGACAGGCTCGCGCCCAACCTGCGCGAGATCCTGGAGGTGGCGTTGTACCAGCTGCGCCACCTCGACCGGGTGCCGCCCTACGCCGCCGTCAGCGAGGCCGTGGACCACGCCCGCAAGAGCGGAGGCGAGGGCGCCGCGAAGCTCGTCAACGGCGTCCTGCGCCGGATTCTGCGGCTGCCCGCGCCTGATGCGGGAGGCGGGAAGCCGGAGGCAAGAGGCCGGGAGGCGGAGGAGCTCGCAACGCTCTTCTCGCACCCGCAGTTCCTCGTCGCGCGCTGGCTCGAACGCTTCGGTCCCGAGCCGACGCGGCGGATTCTCGAAGCCGACAACACGGCGCCGCTGCTGGATCTCCTGGTCAACCCCGGCCGGACGAACCGGGACGCCCTGCGCGCGGCGCTGACGCAGGAGGGCATCGAGACCGAGGTATCGCCCCTGGCTCCGCTCGCTCTCACCGTTCTGTCGGGCGACTCCCTGCGGTCGCCGCTCTTCGCGCAGGGCCACTTCAGCATTCAGGACGTGGGCTCGCAGATCCTGCCGCTGCTTCTTCCGGCCGGCGGGCTGCTGGCGGATCTCGCGGCTGCGCCGGGCGGCAAGTCGATCGCGGCGCTCGCCTACGGCCGCGCCCGGGAGGCGCTCGCTCTCGACCGGTCACTCGCGCGCCTGTCGCGAGTCGTCGAGAACGCGCGCCGCCTCGGCCTGCCGACGATCCGGCCGGCGGCGGGCGACCTTGCCGCGCTGCCGCTCCCCGAGGCACGCTTCGACCGGGTGCTTCTCGACGCGCCCTGCAGCGGCACGGGCACGCTCCGCAAGAATCCGGAGATCCGGTACCGCGTCTCCGCGGCGGCGGTCGGCCGCCTTGCGTCGTCCCAGGAGGAGTGGCTGACGGCCGCCGCCCGGGGGCTGTCAGCCGGCGGGTTTCTCCTATACTCGACCTGCAGCCTCGAAGAGGAGGAGAACGAGCGCGTGGTCGAGCGCGTCCTGGCGCGGACGCCGGACCTGGAGGCGGCGGCGATCGAGCCTCCCGCGGCGCTGCGACCCTTCGTGGACGGGGCGCGCCTGCGCATCCTGCCCGACGCGCGCGCCGACGGCTTCACGGCGCACTTGCTTCGGAGGCGGCCGTGACGGCGCCGGGCGGCGATGCGTAAGACCCGGGTGCTGATCCACCGGGCGCTCTGCGTCGGGCTTCTCGCGGGCCTGCTCCCGGGGATTGCGCTCCGAGCCCAGGACTGCGCCCCCCGTCTCTCCACGCAGGATGACGCGGCGCTGCGCGCCGTGGTCTTGATCGCCGGAGCCGAGGATCCCGAGGTCGCCGCCGCAGTCCGGGCGCTCGGCGCGAACACCCTCGTCACCCAGAGCTTTCCGGATCCGGCGGCCGCCGCGGCGGCGTCGGGAGCGGGGCTGCGTTACATGGCGCGCGTCACGACGCGGGAGGTGCTGCGCCTCGCGTCGGAGCCTGCCCTCCTCGCCTCGGTCCGCGAGATCCCCAATCTCTTTGGGCTCGAGTACCTGGACCCGAGCGTTCTGGAGGGATACGTGCCGGCCTCGACGCAGGCGTGGGCGTACGGGACGCTGAAAACGCTTTTCCCGACTGCGCTCGTGGTCCACGCGACGCGGCTCGAGCCGATCGCCTGGGATCCGGCGTACCTCGACTCTTACTTTCGGCCGGAGTTCACCGACCTCGTCGCGCCGTACTTCTACCCGGTCGGCACCAACTTCCTCGGAGCGCAGCGGCAGGAGGAGCCCTGGGAAGAGCGTCTCCGCTCGTTGCTGACGCCGCTGGTAGCGCGCGTTCCGGAGGGAAAGGCCGTCCTGCCGGTCCTGCAGGCTTTCGAGCGGGACGGCTATCCCGTCGACGCGCGGCTCGTCGCCCGGCAATGGAGCGTGTATCGGGAGAGCTTTCCCGAGAACCCGAACGTCGCGGCGTTCTGGTGGGGAGGAGGTTCCCCGGAGCCCCTCACCGGAATGTCGCAGCGGCCGCAGATGCTGGAGGGGTTTCGCCGGCTCTTCGGCGGCACTCCGGCGCGGCCGTCGCCCTGCTCCGTGCCCGAGCGGCCCCGGTAGAATCCGCCGCGTGACCACCGAAGCCAAACCGATTCCTCTGCTCGACCTGACGCGCTACGATCGGGATCTCGAGCGCGACATCGCGCACGCCGTCGCGGAGGTCTTCGCGAGCGGGCGGTTCGTGTTGGGACCGGCGAACGAGGCGTTCGAGAGGGCGCTGGCGGCGGCGCTGGGAGTCAAGCGCGCGCTGGGCGTCTCGTCGGGGACCGACGCGCTCCTCGTGTCGCTCATGGCTCTCGGAGTCGGTCCGGGCGACGAGGTGGTCACGTCGCCCTTCTCGTTCTTCGCATCGGCCGGCGCGGTCGCGCGACTCGGGGCGCGTCCGGTCTTCGTCGACATCGACCCTTCGACGTACAACCTCGACCCTGGGAAGCTCGAGAAAGCGATCACGGCCCGCACGAAGGCGATCCAGCCAGTCCACCTTTACGGCCAGTGCGCGGATATGGAAGCGATCCTGGAGATCGCCCTCCGGCGGGGGATCCCCGTCGTCGAGGACGCGTGTCAGGCGATCGGCGCGGCGTGCGGCGAGAGGGCCGCGGGTACGCTCGGGACGCTCGCGGCCTTCTCGTTCTATCCGACCAAGAACCTGGGCGCCGCCGGCGACGCCGGCGCCGTGACCACCGACGACGACCGCCTGGCCGATCTGGTGAAGAGCCTGCGCGTGCACGGGTCGTCCGCGACCTACCACCACGATCGCGTCGGCGGGAACTTTCGCATGGACGCCATTCAGGCGGCCGTCCTCGGGGCGAAGCTCCCGTGGATGTCGCGCTGGAACGAGCGCCGCCGCGCGACCGCGAAGCGGTACGACGCGCTCCTGGCG
>JBASRI010000129.1:0-4288 GCA_049273755.1 Thermoanaerobaculia bacterium | reverse complement strand
CCCGGCGACGGCTCGCCCGACCTCGGGTACCTGCGCCTCCAGGCCGAGTCCATCGAGCAGCCGGTGCCCGTCGCGGGGTCGGCCCGCCTGCATCTCGAAGTGCTCCCGAGGATCTGGTGACCCGGGGTCGGCCCCGGATCCTGGCACTCGCTCTGGGTGTCTCCGCGGCCGCGGCGCCGCTTTCGGCGGCTTCCGTGAGGATCTGGGTGTGCGACAGCGCGGCGGAGTTCTCTCTGGGCGAGGCCCGAGGAATCTCGGTCGCCGCGGACGGGACGCTGCTGCCGGGACGCTCGCTCTCGAAGGTCGAGGGCGTGTCCGAGGCAGTGCTCTTCGCCGGCACCCCGGGAAAGAAGGGCGAGCTTTACGTCGGCACCGGCGATTCCGGGAAGGTCCTCCGCGTCGCCGGCGACGGAACCGTGGAGACGCTCGCCACCCTCCCCGAGCAGGAGGTCACGGCCCTGGCCGTGGCGCCCGACGGCACGCTCTATGCGGGCGGCTCTCCGGGCGGAAAGGTGTACCGCATCGAGAAGGGAAAGCCGGTCCTGCACTACGACACGAAGGCCGAGTACGTCTGGGCGCTGGCGTTCTCGGGGCCGGTTCTCTACGTGGGGACCGGCCTGCCGGGCGAGATCCATCGCGTGAAGGGACCCGGTCAGGGCGAGCGCGTCTACAGCACAACGGATCCCCACGTGCGCGCGCTCTTCGCCGACCGCCAGGGCCGCGTCTGGGCGGGCACCTCGGGATCCGGACTCGTCCTGCGCATCGATCCGGCCGGGCGCGTTTCCACGGTGTACGACTCCGGGAAACCTGAGGTGACGTCGATCTCGGCGGATTCCTCGGGCCGCGTTTGGGCGGCCGCGGGCGCGGCCGACCTGTCCTCCTCGGGCGGTGAGCCGATCTCGGTTCCGGTCGCCTCCGGCTCGACCAAGCCATCGAAGTCGGGTTCGCCGGCCGACGACGAAGACCGGAGCCGCCCGGAGGTCACGGTCTCGGTGTCCGCCCCGCGCATCGCGCCCGCTCGCGGGTCCTCCCGCGGCGGGTACTCGTCGGAGGTCGTGCTCTTCGAGGAGGGCGAGCCGCCGCGGGCGGTGTGGACCTCGGCGGAGGAGATCGTCTTCGACCTCGCGGCAGACCCCGACGGCACGGGGGTGGTGGCCGCGACCGGGCCCCGCGGAAAGCTCTACGCGATCCAGACCGACGCCTCGTCGCTGGTGCGGACGTTCGACGAAAAGCAGGCCACGTTCCTGGCCGGAGCCGACGTGGGCCTGAACGCTTCGAGCGCGCTGTACCGTCGCCGCGCCGGCGCGGCGGCCGGGGAATACGTCTCGCCCGTCAAGGACACCGGGCGCTCGAGCCGCTTCGGGGCATTCCGCTGGGAGGGCGAAGCGCCGGGGGATTCGAAGGTGGGGTTCGCGTTTCGGTCAGGCGAGTCTGCGACGCCCGACGCGACCTGGAGCCCCTGGTCGAGCTGGAGCGGCTCCAGCCGGACCCTCAAGATCGGCGCGCCCGACGGGCGCTTCCTCCAGTGGAAGCTGCGCATGGAGCCGGACGGCGAGAAGGTCCCGCGAGTTCGCCGCGTGGAGGCCGCATACAGAAACCGCAACGCCGCGCCGATGATCGAGAGCCTCGTGGCTCTCGAGCCGGCGGAGGTGCTGGCCCGGTCGGGCACCAGCGGATCCAACGTGTACGAGACGTCGGCGACCGACGAGAAGGGGATCTTCACGGGCCTCGAGGAGGCCAAGTCCGAGGGCTCGCCGCGCAAGCTCTTCCGCAAGGGCTACCGAACGCTGCAGTGGAAGGCGACCGATCCGGACGGCGACAGCCTCCTCTACTCGCTCGAGTTCCGCCCGGCGGGCTCGCAAAAGTGGATTCTGTTGAAAAAAGACATCCACGACACCTCGTACTCCTTCGACTCGACGTCGCTGCCGGACGGCGAGTACGTCTTCCGCGTCACCGCCTCGGACGCCGAATCGAACCCGGGCGAGGGTAAGACAGCATCGCGGGACTCCTCCCCGGTGCGGATCGACAACACGCCGCCCGGAATCCGCGAGGTCTCGCGCTCGCCAGGGACGCTCGAGATCACGGCCTTTGACGCGGCCTCTCCCATCGCGGAGGTCGAGTTCAGCGTCGACGCCAAGAAGTGGACGCGCCTCGAGCCCAAAGACGGCCTCTCGGACTCCCTCGAGGAGTCGTACACGATCCGCCTCCCGGCGGAAGCTCGCGGCGCATACCTGCTGGTGCGCGTCACGGACGCGGCGCGCAACGTCGCCGTCGTGCCGTTCACGGCGCCCTGACTTTCGACGGTCCCGGGTCTCAGGCTTCAGGTCTCAGGTCTCAGGTCATAATCCGAGGCGATGAAGCGAACTCTCGCCGGCATGCTGCTCCTGGCGGCCGCTTGCCGCGCGCGGCCGGAGGCGGCCGGCCCGACACGGGTATCTCCGACGCCCGAGGCCGAGCCGCCGGCCCTGGGATTCCTGGACGGCTCGAAGGATGGGTCGCCGGAGGATGGGGGGACGCTTTACCGGCGGCTGGCGGGCGAGCCGACGACGCTGAACGCGGTCCTTCAGTCGGGCGTCTTCGAGGCTCAGGTGCTCCAGTACGTGCAGCGCGACCTCTTCGACTTCGACGCGGCCTTGAACGAGGTCCCGAATTTGGCCGAGAACCTCGAGGTCTCTTCCGACGGCCGCGAGTACGTCGTCACGCTGCGCGCGGATGCGGTCTGGGAGGACGGACGGGCGGTGACCTCGCGCGACGCGCTCTTCACGATCGGGAAGATCCGGGATCCGAAGATCCCGGCGCCGGTCTTCAAGTCTCTCTACGAAGACCTCGAGAGGGTCGAGGCTCTGGATGCGCGCCGGGTCCGCTTCCGGTTCCGCGAGCCCTACGCTTTTCGGGCGATGGCGTTCGTCCTGCCGCTCTTGCCCGAGCACCGCTTCGCCGGTCAGCCGTTTCTCTCGGCCAGGGACAACCGCGCCCCCCTCTCGAACGGCCCCTACCGGCTGGTCTCGTGGAAGACGCAGGAGTCCCTGGAGCTCGAGCGCAATCCCCGATACCCGGGGCCCAGGGGCCACTTCGACCGGATCCTCTTCCGGGTCGTGCCCGACAACGCGACCGCGTTTCGCCTGCTCACGGGAGGACAGCTCGACGAGGATCAGCTCGACGCTTCCCTCAAGGCGAAGGCCGAAGCGGATCCGGAGTTCCGGTCCTGCTGCCGGCTCATCGAGTTCTACAACCTCGACTACAACTACATCGCGCTGAACAACCGCTCGCCCTTCTTCTCCGACGCGCGCGTGCGACGGGCGATCACGATGCTCCTCGACCGCGCCTCGCTCGTTCGCGATCTCTACCGGGGCTCGGCGCGGATCATCTCCGGACCCTGGGCCCCGGATTCGACGGCCTACGACCCGTCGGTCGAGCCCCTCCCGTTCGATCCGACCCAGGCGGCCAGGCTCCTGGCCGAGGCCGGCTGGGGCGATTCGAACGGCAACGGCACGCTCGACCGCGACGGCCGCGAATTCGCGTTCGACCTCTTCGTGTCGGCCGGGTCCGACATCGGCCGCCAGATCGACGAGATGCTCGCCGCCGAGCTCGCGAAGGTGGGCGTCACGGCGCGGGTCCGGCAGATGGAGTGGGCGGCTTTCGTCGAGAAGGTCGACTCCGGAAACTTCGAGGCGGCCTCGCTCGGATGGTCGGCCGTGGATCCGAACCCGGATCCCTACTTCTACTGGCACTCGTCCCAGTGCGCTCCCAACGGTCTGAACAACGGCTGCTATCGGAGCGCCGAGGCCGACCGCCTGATGGAAGAAGCGCGGCGTACGCTCGACCCGAAGCGGCGCACGGAGATGTTCCATCGCCTGCACCGGGTTTTCCGCGACGATGCCCCGGCGATCTTCGTGGTCAACGCCACGCAGAAGTTCGGCTTCCACAAGGCCCTGCGGGGTGTGACGACGTCGCCGCTGGGGCTCTACGGCATCTGGCCCGGCCCCCTGGGCTGGTGGAAGAAACCGGCGTGATCGCATACCTGGTGCGGCGACTCGCCCTGGCGATCCCGACGCTGTTCGGCATCGCCGTGGTCGTGTTCCTGCTGGTGCACCTTGCGCCCGGCAGCCCCCTGTCCGGGGCGGCGGACTCGCTGCGGCGGCCCACCGGGCGCGCCGCCGAGGAGATGCGGCGGCTCTACGGACTGGACCGGCCGCTGCCGGAGCGCTTCGCCTCCTGGATCTCGCGGGCCGCGCGCTTCGACCTCGGGGAGTCGCTGGTGGACCATCGGCAGGTCGCCGAGCGGATC
>JBASRI010000123.1:0-2691 GCA_049273755.1 Thermoanaerobaculia bacterium | reverse complement strand
CGTGAAAGCGCTCCATCGGTTGCTTTCCCGCCGGAGGGGTCACCTCGCCGGGCTCCTCGGTTTCGGGCTCGACGGACACGAGCGACACGATGCGAGGGCCCGCCTCCCGCAGACGCGGGGTCGAGGTCGGCGGCGCCGAGGCCGGAGCGCCTGAGAGCGCCGATTCCAGATCCCTGAGCCTCGGCAGCTCCGCGAGCTTCAGGATCAGCATCTGCACGACCAGGCCGGGATCGTCCACCCGGCGCACCTGCTCCTCCGCCTGGAGCGTCAGGGAGACCGCTCGCAGGAGGTTCTCGTAGGGCATCGCCCGCGACAGTGTGGAGAAGCGCTCCCGCTCGTCCTCGTCAAGGTCCGCGTGGCCCCCCGCCGACACCAGGAGCGCCTTGCGAAGGAACCCGACCAGCTCTTTCAGGACGTGGCGCGGATCGGCGCCACCTTCCGTCAGCCGCGTGAGGTTGGCGATCGCCGCTGCCCGGTCGCCCCCCGCCATCGCCGAGAACATGCCCTCGAGCACGTCCCGGTCCACGAGCGCCAGGATCTCGGCGCAGCGCGCCTCATCCACCGTCCCAGCCGAGAGTGTGGCGGCCTGGTCCAGGAGCGAGAGGGCGTCACGGAGGCTCCCCTCCGCGGCCGCGGCCAGAAGGCGCAGGGCTCCCGGAGTTGCCGCGATCTTCTCCGCCTTCGCGACCTTCTCGAGCTGCGCCGCGATCTCCTTGACCGTCAGGGCGCGAAACGCGAAGCGCTGGCAGCGCGACACGATCGTCGCGGGGATCTTGTGGAGCTCGGTCGAGGCCAGGATGAACCGGGCGTGGGGCGGAGGCTCCTCGAGCGTCTTCAAGAGCGCGTTGAAGGCCTCGGTCGTCAGCATGTGGACTTCGTCGATGATCGCGATCCGGTAGCGGTCGCGCTGCGGCGCGTAGCGGACCGTCTCGATCAGCTCGCGCGCGTTCTCGATCTTGCGGTTGGAGGCGCCGTCCATCTCGTGGACGTCGAGCGAGTCGCCCCGATCCAGGATCTCGCGGCACGACGCGCACTCCCCGCAGGGCTTTACCGTCGGGCCTTTCTCGCAATTCAGGGCGCGGGCGAGCATCCGCGCCGTCGACGTCTTTCCCACGCCCCGGGGTCCCGTCAACAGGTACGCCGAGGCGACCCGGCCTTCGGCGATCGCGTTGGTGAGCGTGCGAGCCACGGCCTCCTGGCCGACCAGGTCCTCGAACACGCGGGGACGCCATTTGCGGGGAAGCGCGAGGTGCATGGAATACTCTCCGGCGGCCGAAGATGAGCTCAGGTTGACCTGCGGCGCACGGGGGCGCCTCCTGATCGCTGCTTCCTTCCGGACCTGACGAGGTTCGGAGGCTTCCGTCGCACAGGGCCCGAACTCATCCTCGGCCGCCGGAACCGGCATTCTATCGCAAGGCTCTCCGGGGTCACCGCCATCCTTGGACGGCGTTGCGTACTGCTCCAGGTCCTCGGCTGGCCGGCTCGCCCGCGACGAGAACCGCCACCAGGAGGACGCCGAGAGCGAGCCCGGCCCACAGATCCGTGTCCCGAAAGGCGTCCTCGGGTGTTACGGGCCAGAGCTCGAGGCTTGCGCCGGCGGAGTAGAGGAGCGCAAAGAGCGCGAGCCAGAGGAATCCGGCCGCGGCCAGCCGCGGCTCGCGGGTCATTCCTTCTTGTCGCACCGCTCGCGGACGAACTTCCAGACGGCCTCGGCCAGGTTCTTGGGGATGTCGCGGGGCTTGAGCATTCTCAGCGTGCGGCCAGTCGCGCGGTAGCTGTCCAGAAAGGTCACGCACGGAGGGCAGTGCGAGAGGTGCGCCTCGAGCTGCTGGCGGTCGGGCTCGGGCATCGATCCGTCCTCGTAGTCCACGAGGAACTCGAGGATGAGGCGCTTGCAGTTCATCTCGTCGTGCTTCATGGTGCCACCCCCCGCTGCCCCTCCTGCTGCCTGCGCGGCGCGGACGCGATCTCGGCCAGCCGCTGCCTGACGTGGAGGCGCGCTCGGTGGAGCCGCGACTTCAATGCCGGCATCGAGATCTCGAGGATCTCGGCGACGTCCGAGGGCTTCATCTCCTCCACGTCGACCATCCAGATGGCGTCGCGATAGGGAGCCGGGAGCTCGTCGATGAAAGCCTCGGCGCGCTCGGCGAGGTCTCGGGCGATGACCTCGTCCTCGGTGCCATGGACCCAGGCCGCGAACTCGGGCGATACCTCCCGCCCGTCGGAAAGGCGCGGCGCGAACTCCTCGAGCGGCACCGTCGCCGAGGCGGGCCGCCGACGCCGGGCGCGGCTGTACGCGGCGTTCAAAGCCACCCGATAGAACCAGGAGAAAAACTTCTTGGACTCATCAAACGTGTCGATCTTCCGATAGAGCGTCAGAAAGGCGTCCTGAGTGGCCTCTTCCGCGTCCTCGCGGTTGCGGAGGACGCCATAGGAAAGCGAATAGATACGTGCGTTATATCGCTCGACCATTTCTCGAAAGGCCGGATCGTCGCCCCTTTTGATCTTCCGGACGAGCTCGAGGTCGGAGGCGTTCGGATCGTCTGCCATCAACAAGTACGCTATCGCGGGGCGGGCTGATTCGAGAAATGGCGGCCGCCAGGACGCCGTCGGCTGGGAACAAGGACATTCCACATCGACAAAGTATGTGTGGCGGAGAGGGGGGGATTCGAACCCCCGGTACGTTTTGCG
>JBASRI010000122.1:0-3741 GCA_049273755.1 Thermoanaerobaculia bacterium | reverse complement strand
GCGGCCCACGGGCGGCGCCGAGAAGCTCAAGCGCCTCGCGATCGAGTACGGCTTTCACGTGTCCTCGGAGCGCCGTCCCGACGCCGTCGTCGCCGTCCCGGCCGAGATCTCGGCGGGGTTCCGGCTTCGGGAGCCGCGCCTGGCCGTCTACTCCGAGGAGGAGATCTTCGGCGAGGAACGCCGGTCGGCAGCCGCGCGCCGGAAGCCCTCGGAGGCGTTTCTCTCCGACCTGCGGGACTTGAAGCTCGGCGACGCGGTGGTGCACGCGGACTACGGCATCGGGCTCTTCAAGGGCTTGAAGCGCGTGCCCGTGGAGGGCGAAGAGCGCGAGTTCATGGAGATCGAGTACGCCGAGAGCAAGACGCTGCTCCTGCCGGTCGAACGGTTCGACCTCGTGCAGAAGTACTCGGGGGTCGAGGACGCCGTTCCGCCGCTCGACCGGCTGGGCGGCGCCGGCTGGGCCAAACGCAAGGCCTCCGTGCGCAAGGCCATGCGCGACATGACCGATCAGCTCCTCAAGCTCTACGCGCGGCGGAGCGTGGCGGAAGGCTTCGCCTTCTCCAAGGACTCACCCTGGCAAAAAGAGTTCGAGGACGCCTTCGAATACGCGGAGACGCCCGACCAGGCCCAGGCGATCGCCGACGTCAAGCGCGACATGCAGTCCTCCAAGCCGATGGACCGGCTGCTGTGCGGCGACGTCGGGTACGGCAAGACCGAGGTCGCCATGCGCGCGGCCTTCAAGGCCGTGCTCGACGGCAAGCAGGTGGCGCTGCTGGCGCCGACCACCATCCTCGCAGACCAGCACTACCGCACGTTCCGCCGCCGCTTTGCCGCGTTTCCGGTGGAGATCGCGCTTCTGTCGCGGTTCCGCTCGCGCGCGGAGCAGAAGGAGGTGGTCGCGAAAGTCGCCGACGGCTCTGTGGACATCCTGATCGCGACACACCGCATGCTGGGCAAGGACCTGGCGTTCCGCGACCTGGGGCTCCTGATCGTGGACGAGGAGCAGCGCTTCGGGGTCGCCCAGAAGGAGCGCCTGAAGGAGTGGAAGGCCTCGATCGACGTGCTCGCGATGTCGGCCACGCCGATCCCGCGCTCGCTCCACCTGTCGCTCTCGGGCCTGCGGGACCTCTCGATCATCGAGACGCCGCCGCGGGACCGGCTCGCCATCGAGACGCAGGTCGTGCCCTCGCGCCCCGAGGTCATCCGCGAGGCGATCGAAGCGGAGATGGAGCGCGGGGGCCAGGTCTTCTTCGTTCACAACCGGATCGAATCGATCGGGAGGGTCAAGCAGACGCTCGAGGAGCTGCTGCCGCGCGTGCGCATCGCCGTCGCACACGGGCAGATGCCGGAGGCCGAGCTCGAGAAGGCGATGCTGCGCTTCTTTTCGCGCGAGGCGGACCTCCTCCTAGCGACGGCGATCGTGGAGAACGGCCTGGACATCCCGTCCGCGAACACGATCCTGATCGACCGGGCGGACACCTTCGGCCTGGCGCAGCTCTACCAGCTCCGCGGCCGAGTCGGCAGGAGCGACAAGCCCGCCTCCGCGTACCTGCTCGTCGAGCCCACGGCGTCGCTCTCGGAGATCGCGCGCAGGCGCCTGGCCTCGATCCAGGAGTTCTGCGACCTGGGCGCCGGGTTCCGGATCGCGGCGAAGGACCTCGAGATCCGAGGCTCGGGAAACCTCCTCGGCGGCCAGCAGTCAGGGCACATCGCGTCGGTCGGGTTCGAGACGTACCTCTCGCTCCTGGAGGAAGCCATTCGCGAGATGCGGGGCGAGGAGCCCGTGCCCGAGCGCGCCGTCACCCTGTCGCTGGGGCTCGACCTCGCCATCCCGCACGCCTACGTCGCCGACGAGAGCTGGCGGATGATGATCTACAAGAAGGTCGCTCGGGCCGGGGACGACGCCGCCCTCGAGGAGACGCGTCGCGAGATCGCCGACCGGTTCGGCGAGCCCCCGCCGCAGGTGCACCGCCTGATCGAGTACGCGCGGCTGCGCTCGCGCGCGGAACGCCTGGGCGTCACGGCCATCACACGCCAGGCCGGGCGCGTCCACGTGCGCTTCTCGGAGGGCGCCCCGGTGGACGCGCAGCGTCTGCTGGCCTTCGTCCGGGAGCGCCCGGGATCCGGCTTTTCGCCCTCCCGCGTACTTTCCTTCCCGGCCCCTCCCGGCGACCGCCTGCTGCCGGACCTGATCGGCCTTCTTCCGGCCTTCGCGGCGTAGCCGGTTTCCGGAGAAATTCGGCGGACCGGGACGTGTTATGAAGGGCCGGATGAAGAGGATCTTTCTCGCCGCGGGCCTCGGCGTGGCGGCCGCCGCGGCCCGGCCGGCGGCGGAGCTGGTCGAACGGATCGTGGCGCGCGTCAACGACCGGTTGATCACGCAGACGGAGTACGACAAGCGGCTGGACGTGGCCTCGAAGTCCATCCGCGCGACGGACTCGGAGTCGATACGCAAGATCGTCCTCGAGGACCTGATCCGCGAGAAGCTGCTGGAGGAGAGGGCCAAGGAAATGTCCGTCACGGCCTCCGACGAGGAGATCGCCGCGGCCGTCGCCCGCGTCAAGCAGCAGTACAACCTCACGACCGACGAAGAGTTCGACGCCGCCCTCGCCCAGACCGGATTGACGCGCGACGAGCTCAAGCGCCAGATGAGCGAGACGATCGTGATGCAGAAGGTCATCGGCCGGGACGTGACCTCGCGCATGGATCTCTCCGACGACGCGCTGCGCCTCGAGTACGAACGCCAGAAGGACAAGTACTACGCCTTCGCCGAGACGGCCCGCGTGGCGGAGATCGTCCTGAAGTTCTCGCCGACGGAGCCGGAGACGCGCGCCGCCGCCGCCGCCCGGGCCGAGGAGATCCAGGGCAAGCTGCGCGCGGGAGGGTCGTTCACCGACCTGGCGCGCGAGTTTTCCGGGGGCGGCACCCACGAGCGGGGAGGCGATCTCGGCACCGTCGCGAAGGGCGAGCTCGTGGAGGCTCTGGACGCCGGTATCTTCGTCGAGCCCGCGGCCGAGTATCCCCCGGCCGTCCTCACGAGCGACGCGATTCACCTGTTTCGCGTCACGGACCGCAAGGCCGCGGGTTACCGGCCGTTCTCGGAGGTCAAGGACGACCTGCGCAAGCGGATCTCCGACGAGCTCTACGAGAAACGCTTCACCGAATACATGGACAAGCTGCGGCGCGACGCCTTCGTGAAGATCTACGACGAGGATCTGGCGAAGCTGGACGCGAAGAAAACTTCGTAGGGTTGCGCCTCCGCCTCGAGCTTCCTCCCTGGTTCTCCTTCGACGGGGTCGTCCGCTCGCACGGCTGGTACGACCTGCCCCCGTTCTCCTACGACGCGAAAGCCGGAATCCTGACGACCGCGGTCGGCGGCGAGGGCTCGCGCCCGCGGCGCGTCGCTTTTTGCGCAAGTCGCGGCGGGCTTCTGGCGGAGGGGGATGGCCTCCCGCGCGCGGAGCTTCGGGCGGCGGCGCGGCGCGTCTTCTCGCTCGACGTGGCTCTCTCCGGGTTCTACGCTCTGCTGGGAGGGGAGCCCGCCTTGCGGCGGGGGCTCGAGCGCGGGGGTGGGCGCATGCTGCGCGCCCCGTCGCTCTTCGAAGACGCGGTCAAGATGCTTCTGACGACCAACTGCTCCTGGGAGGCCACGCGCGGGATGGTGCGCCGCCTGATCGCTCTCTGCGGCGCCGGCGGCGAGGCCTTCCCGGAGGCGGCGGCCGTGGCGCGCTTCTCGCCGGC
>JBASRI010000090.1:0-3417 GCA_049273755.1 Thermoanaerobaculia bacterium | reverse complement strand
AGCTCCCCGCTCGACGCGGATGTCGAGTGGCACGCCCGTCTGCGAAACCAGCACGCGGAGCACGACTAAGCCGCGAACGCGCTCCTTGAGCGCGGCCTCCGGATATCGGGGCATCACCATCTCGATCGCGCGCGGGAGCACGTCCACCTGCCCGGGTGGCACGAAGACCGGGGTTGGGGTTCGCGCCGCCGTGCGAGGTAGCGGCGTCGGAGTCCGCGTCGGCGAAGGCGTAAGAGTCGGAGGAAGCGTGAAGGTCGGAGTGTGGCTGGGCGCGAGGGTCGACGTCACGGTCGGCGTGGGTGAGAAGGTGCGGGTGGGAGGCACCGGAGTCGTCGAGGCGGTCCAGGTGAGGGTGCGTGTCGGCGTCGGCGGAACGGGGATTGCCGTCCGCGTGGGGACCGGTGTCTCCGTCGGGACGGGCGTCGGGTTCCTGGTGCGCGTGGCCGTTGGAAGCGGCGTTTCGGTATCGGTGGGCGGCGCCGTCCGCGTGGGCGCGACCGGAGTCATGGACGCGGTAGCGATGGGCGTCCGTCTCGCCGCGGCCGCCCGCGTGGCGATGCGCGTCGCGGTCTGCACGTAGGTGTATGTGGGCGTGGCGGTCGCCGCGCCGGCCCTCATCGGGACGTAGGTGTACGTGGGCGTGGCGGTCGCCGTGCCGGCTCGGATCGGTCGGATCGGGACGTAGGTGTACGTGGGCGTGGCAGTCGCCGTGCCGGCTCGAATCGGGACGTAAGTGAAAGTCGGCGTCGCGGGAACCGCCTCGACTTCGACCGTTCCCGCCGTCGGAACGGCCGTCGGGAGCGGGGGAGTCGGCGTGGGTGGCGCGGGCGGAGCGGTCGTGATCGTCTGGGGAGTGACGCGGTCTCGGGGGATCAGGCCTAGCTCCGCGGCGAGGTTGGGGTCCTGCACGATGCGCTCGCGGCCATGCCGTGCGAGCAGGAGGGCTTGGAAGTGGGCCGCCAGATCCGGCTCGAGCGAGGAGGCCTGGTACGCCCCGAATCGCTCCTCGACCTCGAGGAAACGTTGGAGCGTCTTGTCGAGATCCGCCTTGAACCCGGCCCCATCCTCGGCGAGAGCGAGTCGGGCCAGAACTTCGAGGTGGAGCGTGGGATCCGAAAGCGTCATGAACCTGACGACGCGAAGGTCACGGACGGCGTTCGCGTATCGCTTCTGCTCGTACTCCTGTTTGCCCGGCTCCAGAAAGTCCTTGGGATCCTGACCGAACGCGGATGTTTCCCCGAACGCCAGGGCGAAAACGCTCAGGGCTGCGAAAGCATACGCGGTCGAAGAGTTGGCCCCCGATTCCCGTTGCATTGTCCCGATCGCCGAGGTTAGCAATCCATGAGCCATCCGCTGTGGAGGTGTGAAATACTGGAACTGACCGGTCAGTATCGGAATCGGCGCATGGCAAGAGTCAAAACCGCAGGCAAGGAGCTGGCGATCCTGGAGGCCGCGGCGCGGGTCTTCGCCGGCCGCCCCTTCCACGCGGTTCTCATCGATGACGTCGCCGCGGATGCCGGGATCGGCAAGGGGACGATCTACCGGTACTTCCAGACCAAGGACGATCTCTTCTTCGCCACGGTCCTCTTCGGACTGGACCGCGTCGCGGCGGCGCTCGAGAAGGGGTTCGCGTCCGCGAAGACCCCGGCCGAGCGCCTGGAGCGGATCGCGTACGAGATCCTCGATTACTTCTGGGACCGCCGGCACCTGATCCCGATGTTGCAGCACGACGAGCGGGACCCTTCCCGGAGGGCCGAGCTGATGAAGCGGCGCGCCGCGATCCTGCGTTTCGCCCAGGAAACGATCCTCGTCGGCATCGAGCGGCGTGAGTTACGCGGGATCGATGCGCGCATCGGCGCCGAGCTCTTTCTGGGCATGGTGCGCGCCGCGAACCTCTTCCGCGCCGAGGGCGACCGCCTGGAAGACCTCTGCCGCGAGATCACCCGCGTCTTCCTCCAAGGCGTGCGCCGGGAGAAGCGGTGAGAAGGAGCGTCGCTCTCTGGCTCGCCCTCGCGTCCGCGGCGTGCACCTTGATCCCGCAGAAATCCGTACAGAGCTCGGTCGCCCCGGCTCCGAGCGAACCCTGGACGCCGCCCGCCGCGGGTCGCATGCCGGAGGCGCCGGTCTCCCCGCCGCTCCAGATCCCTGAGGAATACCTCAAGCCCGGCACGACGCTCTCGCTGGGCCAGCTCGTCGACATCGGCCTGCGCAACAATCCCGCGACCCGGCAAGCCTGGTTCGGCGCCCGGGCGGCGGCCGCCGAAGTCGGCTCGAAGCGGGCTCTGTACTTCCCCTTCATCGTGGTGAACGGCAGTCTCGCGCGCCAGAAACAGGCGGCGGTCGGAGGCCGGTTCACGTACCTGCAGACGACCTACGGACCCTCGGTCGCCGCTTCGTGGCTGCTCTTCAACTTCGGTGGCCGCGAGGCGGACGTCCAGGAGGCCACGCGGTCCCTGTACGCTGCCGACTGGACGCACAACGCCGCGATCCAGGACGTCGTGCTCAACGTCGCGCAGGCGTACTACCAGTACTTGAACGCGAAGGCGCAGGTCGCCGCGCGCCAGGCGAGCCTCGAGGAGGTGAGGAAGAACCTCGAGGCCGCCCAGGAGCGGCACCGCGCCGGAGTCGCGACGATCGCCGACGTCCTCCAGGCGAAGACACAGGTCTCCCAGGTCGAGCTGAATCTCCAGACCGCGGAGGGCCAGGTCCAGATCATCCGCGGCGCTCTGGCCACCGCGGTGGGCGTCCCGGCGACGGTCCCGGTGGACGTGGGCGAGCTTCCGGAAGAGCTCCCACTCGACGTCGTCAAGAAGAGCGTGGACGAGCTCATCGCGAAGGCCCGGGCCGAGCGGCCGGACCTGGCGGCCGAGCGGTTCCGAGCCCTCGCCGCCGAGAGCCATATCCGCGCCGCGGCGATCGACGGGCTTCCGTCTCTGACCGTCGACGCCAGCGGAAACCGGACGTTCTACTGGCGCTCCGGGACCGCCGACCCGTTCTCGACCAACTGGGCCGGGGCGCTGACGCTGCGCATCCCGGTCTTCCGCGGCTTCGAGACCGCCTATCAGGTCCAGAAGGCGAAAGAAGAGGCGCAGAGCGCGCACGCCTCCGCCGAGCGAACCGAGGACCAGGTCGTGCTCGACGTGTGGTCGAGCTACTACGCGGTCCAGACGGCCTCCCAGCGCGTCTTGACGGCCCGGGATCTTCTCGCCAGCGCCGCGCAATCGGCCGAGGTCGCGCAGGGACGCTACCGCGCCGGCGTGGGCTCGATCCTGGACCTCCTGACGGCCGAGGCTGCGCTGGCCGACGCGCGCTCGGAGGAGGCGCAGGCCCGGTCGCTCTGGTTCCTCTCCGTCGCCCAGCTCGCTCACGCGACCGGCGTTCTCCAGCCCGGCTCGCCCGAACTTCAGGCGCTTCCGA
>JBASRI010000087.1:0-11904 GCA_049273755.1 Thermoanaerobaculia bacterium | reverse complement strand
GGCCCGGCCTGCGGCCGCCGGGCGCCTGCGGCTGGGAGGGTTTCTCTTCGGCGCCGCGGTTGCGACGAAGATCTTCGCCGTCTTCGCTCTGCCGGCGCTCGCGATCCTTCTCTGGCGCGCGAGGCCGCGCCCCCGCGCGATCGCCGGCGCGGCGCTGTGCGGGGCGCTCACCCTGGCGCCCTGGCTTGCGTGGAGCGCGCGGAACGCGGGTTCGGTCTTCGCGCCGTACGCGAGCTCGGCGGGGGAGCTCGTCGATCGCGTGACGCGCGCGAGCTTCTTCACGACCTCGCCCGCCTCCGGAACGACGCACGCCGGCGTGGATCCGCTCCGGGCCGCGGTCGATCTCGCGCGGCTGCCCTACGACCTCGTCTTCCACTCCAGCCGCTTCGAGGCCAACGGCGACGGATACAACGGGATCCTGGCGCTGCTGCTTCTCGTCGGGCTCGCCGGCTGGAGCCGGAGCCGTGTCGCCCTCTTCGGCGCCGCCACGCTCCCGTTTCTCGTGCCCTGGTCGCTGCTCTATGCGCCGTCTATCCGCTTTCTCTTTCCGGTGTACCCGCTCTACGCCGTCTTCGCCTGTGAGGGACTCTCGCGCCTCACGCGCCGATTTACCGGAGCCTGGGGAGCGGCGGCAGGTCTCGCGGTTCTCGCCTCGGCGGCAGCGTTCCCGGTCCAGTTCGGCTCGACCGGCCTCGAAGCGAAGACGGCCTTCGGCCGCACGTCGCGCGAGGACGCGCTCGCCGCCGCGCTGCCCGCGCTTGCGCTCTGGCGTCAGGTCGGGCCGGCGGATCGGGTCGTGCTGCTGGGCGAGAATGACCGCTTCCACTGCCCGGCGGAGCTTTGCTGGCGCTCCGAGTTCCGGCCGGTGGCCGATTGGCGCGAGGATCCGGAGGCCTGGAGCCGCGGCTTCGACGCGCTCGGCATCACACACGTTCTCTGGCGCTCCGACCGCCGGCCCGACGGGGGTCCGATTCCGTGGCTCCTCGACCGGCTCGAGCCGGTCGAGAAGAACGGCTCCGCTGTGCTTTACCGTATCGTTCGGCGGGGAGGAGAATCCAAGAGATGAGGAGGTGAGTCTGTCTCCGCGCCCGAGGCCGCGCCGCTGGCTCCCCGCCTACGACGCCGATCGTTCTCGGCGCGAGGAGCTCCTGCGCCGGACCTGGGAGAGGCTCGATCCGCAGTTTCGGACCCCGAACCAGGTTCTGGGCCGCCGTTCGACGATCGGGTGCGTCGCCCTCGAGATCACCCAGCGGTGCAACCTCGACTGCACGCTCTGCTACCTCTCCGAGACCTCGGAATCCGTCAAGGATCTGCCGCTGCCGTCGGTGTTCGAGCGGATCGACCGGATCCGCGAGACCTACGGCCCCGGGATCGGCGTGCAGGTGACGGGAGGGGATCCGACGCTGCGCCCCCGCGAGGAGCTGGTCGCCATCGTGCGCCGCGTCGCCGAGGCGGGGCTGCGGCCCTCGCTCTTCACCAACGGCATCCGCGCCACCCGCGACCTGCTGCGGGAGCTCGCCGGCGCTGGTCTCTTCGACGTGGCCTTCCACGTCGACACGACCCAGCGTTTCAAGAAGTACGCCAACGAAGAGGCGTTGAACGCCGTGCGCCGCGAGTACATCGAGCGCGCGCGCGGTCTCGAGATCGCGGTCATCTTCAACACGACGGTGCACGCCGGGAACCTGGATGAGGTGCCCATGCTCGTCCGCTTCTTCCGCGAGAACGCGGACGTGGTCGGCATGGCCTCCTTCCAGGTCCAGGCTGCGACCGGCCGGGGGGAGTGGCGCGCCCGGGCCCCGCACGTCACCGCGGAAGCGATCCGAGAGAGGATCCGCGAGGGAACGGGTCTCGCGCGGCTCGCCTGGGACACGGCGCTGGTGGGTCACCCGAGTTGCAACCGCGGGACGATGCTCGCGACCGTCGGCGGCCGCGCGGTCGACGTGCTCACCGACCGCAAGCTCTACGAGCGGTTTCTCCAGGAGTTCCGGCACGTTTCCTTCGACCGCCGGAACGTCCAGCGCACGGCCCGCAAGGTCGTTCTCGCGGCTCTGGCGAACCCGTACTGGCTCCTGCGCGGAGGCGCCTTCCTGGCCTCGAAGCTCTGGGCGGCGCGCCGGGAGCTCCTGCGCGGGGAGGCCGTCGGAAAGATCACCTTCTTCGTCCACGATTTCATGGACGCGGACGCGCTGGACCCGGAGCGCATCCGAAACTGCGGCTTCATGATCATGACGGACCGGGGCCCGGTGTCCATGTGCGAGCACAACGCCCGGCGCGATGCATTCATCCTTGGCCCAGTGCGGCTGCCGGGAGCGCGGGGGTCCTTTTTCGATCCTCGGACGGGCTCGGTCGAGTCCACCGGGGCCGGGACCTGATAAGATCGGGCGTATCGTCGATTCCCGAACTCCCGCGCCGATCCGCGTCCGGGAAATCTCGGAAGTCCTTCCGAGTGCTGGAGAGCCTCGCGACGCCCTCGCGCTGCGGTTCGATCCCTCCCGGCGGGTCGTCCTCCGGTTCGAGGTCTCGCTGTCCTCGAACGCCGGGCGCGAGGCGTTGCGCTACGCCCGGAGGGCCATGATCCGAGAGGAGCGAACCCGCGGCCTCGATTGGGACGAGCCCTCCATGGAGGATCCGGCGCTGACGGGGGGCGAGATCCGCTGGTTTGCGCTCGCCTCCCAGGCGGCGTGGTGCCGCCAGAAGATCGCTGAGATGGTCGAGCGGGCAAACCGGGCCGTTCTCGAAATCGCCCCAGAGCGTTACCCCCGGTAACGGTTTTTGCGGGGGATTCACCCGGCGGCCGGCCGCTCCCGCCGCCAAGCCATTCTCGCTCGGACGCTTACGAGTGACTGGCCCTTCGGGCACATTCTTCGCTAATTCACTAGGCCAGATGACCAAACACTTGGCCTTCTCCGAGGTGGAGGAAGCCGGCCATCCTCCAGGCGCTTCCGGGAGTTCGAGCGCGCAGCGACTCGAGTCGGAAACCTTGACGCTGTGCGTCCGGATCCGCACGACGGATGACACGAGCCTCGAGGCCCTTCGCTACGCCCGGCGGGCCATGCTCCGCGAGGAGTGGACCCGGGGGCTCGAGGACGGTGAGCCGTCCTTCGAGGGCGCCGTTTTCTCGGCATTCGAAGTGGTGTGGTCGATTCCGGCCGCCGAGCGTGCCCGATGCCGCGCCAAGCTCGACGAGCTCCTCGAGCGCGCCAACCGCGTGCTCTCCGAGCTTTCGGCGGGCCACGGCTGAAGTTTGAGGCCTGAGGGGGAGCGCTCCTCGCACTCCTCGCACCCGCGTACACTCTTCCCATGAGCGGCCGACAATTTCGGAAACTCCTGCTGCTGGCCGCCGCCGTGGCGGTGGGCTACTGGATCTACAAGGACCGCCCGACGGTCTCCGGGATCATCGATTCGATGACCAACCCGCTGATGGGCTCGCGCGCCGCGGTCAAGACTTCCGAACGCAATCGCATCAACGCCGATGCCTCCGCCGTCATCACCGACCAGTCCGAGCTGCCCGTCGGGTCGCTGCGCGAGGGCATGAGCGGCCGCGAGGTGCGCGACCTGTTGGGCAACCCGGACACCATCGAGAAGGACCCCGAGAACCCCAACCGATTCCGCTGGACCTACGAGCGGGCGCGCCGGACCGTCGTCGTCGACGAAGAGCGCGTGGTGTCGATCCTCGTCCGGTAGGCTCCCGCCGCCGCGCCGAAGAGGCCGAGGCGCGGATCCAGGATCACGCGCACCGGAATCCGCGACAGGAGGTCTTGCATCGGGGGCTTCGAGCGGAAGGCGCGCAGGAACGCCGGCCGGCGCAAGGCCGGCAGGATTTTCGGCGCGATGCCGCCGCCGAGATAGACGGCCCCGGTGGCGCGGTACTGCAGGGCCGCATTGCCGGCCTCGGAACCGTAGATCGAGACGAAGAGATCGAGCGCCGCCCGGCAGAGGGGATCTCGCCGCGACAGGCCGAAGCGGCTGATGACGGCGGCGCGATCGTCGCTCCCCTTGAACGCCGCGAGCACTTCGCGGCTCTCCCGCGCCGCGCCGTCGATCTTGAGGAACTCGTAGATCCGCACGAGGCCCGGTCCCGAGAGCACCCTCTCGCGCGACGCGCGGCCGAACTTGTGGCGCAGGTAGGCGACGAGTCGATCCTGCACCTCGTTCGTCGGTCCAAGGTCGACGTGCCCTCCTTCGGAGGGAACCACGACGTCGTGTCCCTGGACCTGCACGACCGCGGCCTGCCCCAGGCCGGTGCCGGCGCCCAGGATCGCGATCGGCGCTTCGGGCTCGGGCCGTCCGCGCGCGAGGGTTGCGAGCTGGGCCGGCTTCAGGAACCGTAGGCCCATCGCCGCGGAGACGAAGTCGTTCTGGAGCGCGACCCGCCGGATTCCCGTCCGCCGCGAAAGCTGCCGCGTCTCGATCCGCCAGGGCAGGTTGGTGATTCGGGCGGAGCCCTGCCGCACGGGCCCTGCCACGCCGAAGCCGGCGGCGTCCGGAAGCGTGCGTTCGGAGCCCAGGAAGTCCTCGACGATGTCTTCGAGCCCCGGATAGACCGCGCTGGCATAGCGCTGGAGGCGGTGCACGGTCAGCGAGGCGGGTCCGATGTCGATCACCGCGATGGCCGTTTTCGTGCCTCCGATGTCGCCGGCGAGGACGCGCACGTGCGCAAGCTACCATCGCGGTCGCGGGCGCCGGCGCGGGGGCGGGGCGCGGCGCCTCGCGGCAATGCTGGCGTAGAGTCGGGGGAGGCGTTCGCCGGTTCTTCGGCCGGCTACTCGCGCTTCGCCTAGAAAAAAAAGCCCCGGGACGGGGTGGGGCCGCCCGGGGGGCGAAAGGAGGAGGTTGAGGTTCCTTGCTCGCCATGAAGAGATAGCAATCGGGCGGCCAGGTCCCGAGCTTGGAATAAGCCTCTTGAAACGAGTGGTTTACCGAACCGCGATACCAGAACGATGACGAGAATTGTCACCTCGTTCGGCGGGACTGTTACGACCTTTTTCAGCGCCCGGCTGTACTCGCTCGCTGCCGGCCTCCTGGCGTTCGTTTCGACGTCGGGTTGCTCCTACATCTTCTCGGAGAAGCGCACGGTCTACGAGTTCGAGCCCAGCTACGGCGTGGACAGCCCGCAGTTCCTGCGCTCGCTCGACGCGCTCGGAACCGAGATGGTGGCCGGCAACAGCGCCGAGCTGTTGTTGAACGGCGACGGGATCTTTCCGGCGATCCTCGGCGCGATCGCCGAGGCGAAGCTTTCGGTGAACCTCGAGGCCTATATCTTTTCCGACAGCGTCGTCGGCAAGCGCCTGGCGGCGGCGCTCGCCGAGCGGGCGAGGGCCGGTGTCGAGGTGCGCGTGCTCGTCGACGGGTTCGGCTCGAGCCTCGGACCCCTCGAGAGCGAGATGACCGAAGCGGGCGTCGTCGTGCACGCCTACAAACCCCTGCGCGTCTACTCGATCGACCGCGTCGGCAACCGCACGCACCGCCGGATCGTCACGATCGACGGCAGGGTCGGATTCTGCGGCGGCGTCGGCTTCGACGACCGGTGGTTGGGCGACGCCCGCAGCCCTTCCGAGTGGCGCGAGACGATGGTCGAGGTTCGAGGACCGGCGGTCGTTCAGCTCCAGCACGTCTTTGCGCAGGACTGGGTCCACACGACCGGCGTGGTCTTGAACGGTGATCGGCAGTTTCCTCCGGTGCCGCCCGCGGGCGACGTGCTCGCGCAGGTGATCGCCGCCTCTCGCGCCGACTCGATCTCGATGTCCAAGCTTGTCCTCTACATGGCCATCCAGGCGGCGCGCCACAGCATCTGGATCGAGAGCGCCTACTTCGTTCCCGACCGGCAGATTCGGGCCGGGCTCGTCGGCGCCTCCCAGCGCGGCGTGGACGTCAAGATCATCGTGCCCGGAGAGCACATCGACTCGCCCAACGTGCGGGCGGCCGCGCACTACCATTTCGGAGAGCTGTTGGATGGGGGCGTCAAGATCTACGAGTACCAGCCGACGATGATGCACAACAAGGTCATGGTCGTCGACGGCATCTGGTCCACGGTCGGCTCCATCAATTTCGTGAATCGCTCGATGAAGAAGAACGCCGAGGTCAACGTCGCTGTCTACGATCGGGGCTTCGCCGGGAAGGTGGAGGAAATGGTGCGCGCGGACCTGGGAGCATGCGAGGTCCTCACGAAGGCGGGCTGGAAGAAGAGGGGACTCCTTGCTCGGATCGGCGAGTTCTTCTTCTGGCTCTTCTCGGAGAACTACTAGCCTGGGTTACGATCCGACCGTGCTGCAGGGCCTTCTCGTCCTCGAGCGACCGTTGGTCGTGTTCGACACGGAGACCACCGGCACCAACCCCCGGGCCGACCGCATCATCGAGATCGCTTGCGTGAAGGTGCATCCCGACGGGCGGCGCGAGCAGTACGTCCGCCGCTATCAGCCCGGGATCCCGATCCCCGCGTCTTCGACCGCGATCCACGGAATCTCGGACGCGGACGTGGCGTCCGCGCCGCGGTTCCGCGAGGTCGCGGCGGAGCTCGCGGCCTTCCTCGAAGGCTGCGACCTGGCGGGCTACAACATCGCGGGCTTCGATCTACCGGTGCTCCGCGCCGAGTTCCTGCGCGCCGGAGTTGCGTTCGAGGTGTCCGAGCGCCGCCTCGTGGACGCGCAGCGCATCTTCTTCTCGCGGGAGCCGAGGCACCTGGCGGCGGCGGCCCGGTTCTACTGCCAGAGCGAGCACGAAGGGGCGCACGGGGCCCTGGCCGACGCGGAGATGA
Organism: Thermoanaerobaculia bacterium; assembly: GCA_049273755.1. Taxonomy (GTDB): domain Bacteria; phylum Acidobacteriota; class Thermoanaerobaculia; order UBA5066; family Gp7-AA6; genus DAHUXD01. The sequence continues at coordinate 5,150 of JBASRI010000087.1, read as the reverse complement.
CGCTGCGCGTGCTGGCCGGACAGCTCGCCCGTTACCGGGAGCTGCCGCGCACGGTGGCGGAGCTGCACGAGCTCTTCTGCGCGGGGATCGACCAGGATCTGGATCCCGAGGGGCGGTTCCGGCTCGTCAACGGCGAACCCACGGTGAACTTCGGCAAGAACCGCGGACGCCTGCTGAAGGACATCAGCCGGGAGGAGCCTGGGTTCCTGCGGTGGATTCTGAAAGGGGATTTCTCCGAGCCGGTCAAGGCGATCGCGAAGAAGTTCCTGCCGGAAGGCCCGTAGGCCCCCCTACGACTTCTTCTTAGCCGTCTGCCGGAACCGCAACGTCTCAGCGCTCTTTTCGTTCTGGACTCGCAGATTTCCCGGCTCGAGCTCCACCGACCACTTGCCGATCGCGCCCCGCATCGCGAGGGCGCACGTGGTCGAGCCCAGCGTGTCGCCGACGAAGCCGTCGCCCTTGGGTTTGAGCACGAAGCTGCACGCCGAGTTGAGCTCCTGCTCCGTGAAGCGGCCCGCCTCCATCGAGAGCGCGGTGACCGTCGGGTTGAAGTGCGGGATGTACGTGAAATAGATGTCGGAGCCTTGGGCCTCCAAACGGATCAGCCCCTGCTGCTGCACATTGGTCTTCTCGAACACCCCGCTGACCCGTAGGAACAGGTCATAGGGGTGCGATGGGTCGATCGTGACCGTGCTGATGTCGAGCAAGAGGCGATTGCCGGGCGTCGAGCCTTCGAAGGTTCCCGAGAGGATGGACGCGATCTCGAAGACGCGATCGTCGTTGGCGGCGTGGAGCGCCGGCACGGCGATCAGGACTGTGGCGAGCGCGACGGCGAGCCTCACGAGGGCGCACCTGCTGAAGAGCCTGCGGAAGAGCCTTCTCATAGAACCTCCGTAACGCAACGTGTGCGAGATCCGTTCCACCCGTTCGGAGTGCGGGACGAGCGGCCGGCGCGCGAGGATCAAACGCCCTGTCATGGGTTTAGCCCGCAACGCCGCCATTGGCCGGGTGACCCCGCAACGCGTCATGCGTCCCCCATCGAGGACGGGACGAATCCGACGCCCGGACGGTCCGCAGCCCTCGGGCCGTCCGCTCGACGGCCGCGCGGTAGGCCTCGGTGAGCGACTCCTTTTCGTTGTCGGAGCCGCGGTAGTTCGGGCGCGAGACCGTCTCGTCCGCTTCGAACGCCAGCAACGTGCGCCCCGTGGCATTCTGCGCGGTCACCGTCCACTGGACGGTCGCATCCCAGACATCCCCCTCCCGGACGGACTCGAAGCGGTGGATCTCGATCTCGATCGTCGGCACTCCGTCCTCCGAGGACCACCGGCACCCGGGAAACGACTTCTGGATCGCGTCGCGCACCGCCGCGATGACGCGCTCCCCGGCCTCCGGCCTCGCGCGCCGGTCGGTCACCTTGAGGTTCCAGGTCACGAGGCCTCCCGGGCAGGGAACGTCCACATCCGGGTAGGAGGACGGGCGCACGCCCGCCGCCGCCGAGCAGCCGGCGAGCAGGGCGCTGAGGACGAAAAGAGCTCCGGCCGCGGTCGCGCGAGACATGGCAGGCTCAAGAACGCCGCGAGGGGCGCTTCTTCTTCCGGCTTCCGCCGGCCGCCGATGCGTAGAGGCGCGACAGCGCCGCGACCTCGGTGCGCAGGTCCTCCACGAGCTCGGGAGGCGAGAGGGCTTGGGCATGCCGGCCGTACCCCAGGATGAAGCGGCGCGCCTCGCGGAGAGATTCCGCGGGCAACTCGAGGATCGCCTCGCCGTCCGGGCCGGTCTCGATCTTCTGCCTGGGGTGCCACACCATTTCCCGCACTTCGCCCGAAGCTTCGGGCGAGAAGCGCACGCGCAGACGAAAGGGCTGGCCCTTTCCGACGAACAGGCCGAACGTGTTGCGGAAGAACGCCTCCGCGTCGAAGTCGCGGGGGATCGCGTAGCGGTCGCCGGTGGGTTTCGCGCTCTCGATGCGCGCGAGATAGAAATTCTTGATCTGCGACTGGTCCTCGGCCAGCATCATCCAGTCGCGACCCGCCAGCACGAGCGCGTACGGCTTCAAGACGCGCGGCTCGCCCGGCCCCGCTCCGGGGTGCCGGTAGCGCACCGAGAGCGCGACGCCTTTCTGGAGAGACTCGGCGACCGCCTGCCAGGTCTCCTCGCGCACCGGGCGGAACGCGGCCGCGCGCAGCGTCAGCATTTCGCGCACGATCTCGGGCGCGACGCGAACGCCCGGCGGCATCAGGCGGGCGAGCCGCTCGTAGCACGAAGCGAGGCTCCGCGCGAGCGGAGTGCCGCCGAGAAGCGCCATGACCTGCGCGGCCACGCCGATCGAGAAGAGGTCCTGGCCGTCGACCGGCAGGAATGGCAGCACGTAGTCCTTCCGGCCGTAGGCGTAGCCGTTCTCCTCGCGGAGAAACTCGATCGGCGCGGCCAGCTCGTCGCGCAGGTAGTCGATGTCGCGCTGGACGGTCTTCGACGACACGTTGAGCTGCCGTGAGAGCGAGCTCGTGTTGGGATGGCGGCCCTCCTTGATCTCGTGGTGGATGGCCTGGAGCCGCCGCCAGAGCGGACGGTCCTTGAACGCACCCTTGCGGCCCACGCCCCGGATTCTTCCTCCCGGGCTCGCCGGAGCGCAATCGCGCCGGGTGGCAGAAAGTGTCCCCGATGTGCTCCCGGACACCGCGCGCGGTGTCAGAGCTCCCGTTCGGCCGCTCTGTAAGTGATCTTCTTTCAAGAGGTTGTAAAGCCGGTGGCCGTGGCGTGGGGCTTGCTCCTGAAAGTACCCATCATGCAGATCCCCTACGACCTCGAGTTCGTGAATACCCGGCCCACGACGGCTGTGCGCGCGGTCGTCCTCGACGAGTCGTTCCCAGTCGCCAGGAGTGGGAGGCGGCACGAGCCCGACGCATTCGACGCGCTGCTGGCCTGGCTGCACCGCCTGTTGACTCGCCTCGACAGCAGGTAATCCGACCCGCTGTCATCCCGAGCGGAGCGAGGGATCCCTTTCGAGCCGCGTCACGGCTGTCAAAGGGATGAACGCCGAGCACGCTCGGCGTCGCCTTCTGCCGGGGGCGTGTCTTCGGTGGACGGCTCCTCGGGCGGTGCGGCCCTCGGAATGACAGTAGTCATTTCAGCAGCGGCAGCAGCTCCTTCACAGTCGAGGCATCCTTGCCGTTGGGGTCGAGCTCCAGGTACTTCTCGAAGTGCTCCTTGGCGGCCGTCTTCTTGTTCAGGTTGAAGCTCGTCATGCCCAGCAGGTAGTGCGCGTTGGCGAAGTCGGGCTTGACCTCGACGACTTTGATCAGCGCCGCCTCGGCGTCCTTCATCTTGCCCTTGTTGTAGGCCTCGACGCCCTTGTTGTAGAGGATGTCCGGAGAGTCGGGGTTGGCCTCGGCGTACTTCGCCTGCCACTCGGCAGCGCCCTTCTTGTCGCCGGCCTGGCGCGACGCATCGGCCATCATCGTGTAGAGGTTGGTCAGCGAGGGATCCAGCTCCGTGGCCTTCGTGCCGTACTCGATGGCCTTGGCCCAATCCTTCTTTTCGTAGGCGATCTGCGCGAGCGCGGTCCAACCGACCGGGAGGTCCGGGTTCTTGCCCACGGCCTCGAGGAACTTCTTCTCGGCCGCCGCCTTGTCTCCGGCGTTCAGCGCCTCCACGCCCGCGTTGAAAGACACCGCCGCCTGGTCCGTCGCCGACATCTGACGCGAAGCGCCCGCGGGCGCCCCCTTCGCCGCCGCCTGCTCGGACGAGACGAGCTTCAGGTCCACGGTCCCGATGTCGCCGACCGGGATCTTCTTGTCCGTCTGCGTGGGTGTGAACCCGTCCTTCTCGGCCTTGATGTGGTACGGCATCGTGCAGTCGTTCAGAAGCGTCAGGTACTCGCCCTTCTTGTCGGTCTTGACCGACAGCTTGAAAACCGTGAGGTTGGGCGTGGTGATGGTGATCGTGACGCCGTCGACGGGCGCTCCGGTTCCGTCGGTCACGATTCCCTTCAGGCGGCACTGGGCTCCGGCGTACAGGTATCCCGAGGCGAGAAAGGCGGCCAGCGCCGCGGCGATCCGTGTGGTTTTCATGGCTTTCCTCCGGGCGAGGGCCATCCCGCGCCATCGCCGTCTGGTCCGGATTCTATTGGACTCCGGCCCGAGGGAAAAACGGCCCAGCGAGGGCGGAGATTCCGCCTTCTACGCGGTCCGGGGCGCGGGAGCCGGCTCCCGGGAGGGGAGAGCGGCCAGGATCTCGCCGGCCGTCTTGTAACGGCCCAGGGGCATGAGGTGGATCCCTCGGGCGAGCCGGGCGATGCCGGCGGCGAGCTCTCGTGCGATCGACAGGCCCTCGGCCTTCTCGTGCTCGGCGCCGCGCTCGGCGGCCTTCCGCATCCGGTCCTGGATCGCCTGGGGCACGACGACGCCGGGCACCTCGTTGGCGAAGAAAAGCGTCTGCTTGAGCGAGAGCAGCGGAATGAGGCCGACCAGGATCGGGATCGCCCGGGCTTCGGGACGCTCGAGGAAGCGCGCCAGCGCGTCCAGGTCGTAGACCGGCTGCGTCTGGGCGAAGGTCGCCCCCGCCTCGATCTTGGCGCGGAGCTTGGAGAACTCGACCTCCAGATCTGCGGCCGCCGGGTTGGAGGCGCAGGCGATCGCGAAGCGCGTCGGCGACCCGATCGCGTTCCCGGCCAGGTCGGCGCCGCCGTTCAAGCCCTTGGCCATGCGCAGAAGTCCGAGCACGTCCACTTCGGAGACCTGTTTGGCCTGAGGGTAGTCGCCGATCTTCAGCGGATCGCCGCCCAGGCAGAGGATTGCCTTGACGCCCAGACCCGCCGCGCCGAGCAGATCCGACTGCAGGCCCAGGATGTTTCGGTCGCGAGTGGTGATCTGGACGACGGCGTCCAATCCAACTTCCCGCTGGATGACCGCCGCGACCGCGATCGACGACATCCGGAGGCGCGCCATCGGGTTGTCGGTGACGTTGACGGCATCGACGCCGCCGGCCTTCAGCAGCCGGGCGCCCTCGATCGCCGCCGAGCAGTCGGCGCCCTTGGGCGGCTCGACTTCCGCGGTCACGACGAACTCGTGGGCCCCCGCCAGCCGGCGCTTCAGGCGCGAAGTCTCGATCGCCGTCTCCGCGACCGGCTGGACCTCGGCCTCGAGCACGAC
>JBASRI010000077.1:0-1956 GCA_049273755.1 Thermoanaerobaculia bacterium | reverse complement strand
CCTTGCGTCCCTCGAGGTCGACGCGCACGTCCGCCCACTCCGTCACGCCCTGCTGGCCGCGAGGCCCGGGGCGCCTCAGGAGCGCCCGCACGCGCGCGACGAGCTCCTCGACTCCGAATGGCTTGGTCACGTAGTCGTCGGCACCCGCGTCGAGCAATCGGACCTTCTCGCGCTCCTCCTGCCGCACCGTGAGCACGAGGATCGGGAGCGTCGCGCCCCGCTCCCGCACCGCTCGGACGAGCTCGAGGCCGCCACGGCGGGGCATCGCGAGGTCTGTGACGAGGAGGTCGAAGGCCCCGCTTTCCAGAAGCGGCAGAGCCTCCTCGCCATCGCCGACGCTCTCGACCTCGTAATCGGCCCGCTCCAGGGCGTCTCGCACGACCTTGCGGAGGCCGGGCTCGTCGTCCACGACCAGGATGCGGCTCATCCGACGGCGCGCGGTAGGAGGATCTCGAATCGCGTGCCGGCGGGCTTTGCCGCGCCGAGGCGCACGTGACCGCCGTTCATCTCGACGAGCCGCTTCGCGATGAACAGGCCGAGCCCCGTTCCCGGCACCGACTCCGTTTCGGGCAGACGCACGAAGCGCTCGAACACCCGTTCCCGCTCGGCCGGCGGCACGCCTGTGCCCTCATCTTCCACCTCGAATCGCACCTCGCCCGAGTCGTCGTCCACGGACACGCGCACGCGGCTGCCCGCGGGCGAATACCGCGCGGCGTTCTCGAGCCCGTGGCCGAGGGCCTCGGTCACCTGGGCGGGGTCGACGTCGAGCACGATCGGTCCGGAAGGAACATCGAGGAAGAGGGAATGCGACCCAAGGGCCTCGCCGAACCGCGCGACCGCCGCCTCGACGATCTCCCCGGCCGTGACGCGCTCCCTCCTCGGCGTGGCGATGCCCGCGTCGAGACGTACGACCTGCATGAGCTCGTCCAGCCGTCGGGTGAGCCGGTCGAGCTCCGCCTGTGAGAGCCGCGCCTCTTCCGAACCGGGGTGGCTCGAAGCCCAGTTCTCCACCGCCGCGCGGGCGGCTGCGACGGGCGTCTTCAGGTCGTGCGCGAGCGTCGCGAGGAGCGTCGACTTCATGTCGTCGCTCGCCTTCGTCTGCTCTGCCTCGCGCGCCATCTGGACGAAGCGTTCTCGCTCGAGGGCCAGCCCGAGCAGCGCCGCGCACGCTTCGGCGAGCCGTTCGCTCGAGCGCATCCCCCGCGCGACGAGCGTGCCGATGCGCTGCACGCCGATGGGGATCGGGAGGTAGATGTCCGTCCCGCCGAGAGGAGAGGCGAAGGATGCCGAGTTGCCCTGACGAAAGGCGAGCTCGGCCAGGTCACGCCGGATCTCGACTCCCGCCGTCGGGCCCGATTCGGCGAGCTCGCCCTTGGTTCCCGCCGTGAGGATCGTGACCTGCTCGGCTTGGAGCGCCTGCCGAAGCCGGTCGACGGCCACTCCGAGAAGCGATTCCCGGTTCGTGTCCGTGAGGAACCCCTGCGAGAGCTGGGTCAGGGAAACGAGCTCTCGGCGCTCCACCTCGAGAAGCTCGAGCCGGCGCCGCGAGAGTGCGGAGAGCCGGCCGATGAGCAGGCCCGAGACCAGGAAGACGAAGAGCGCCGCGACGTTCCGCGGGTCTTCGACGGTGAAGGTGTAGAGGGGAGGCAGGAACAGAAAGTTGAAGGCGAGAGTCGCGAGGACTGCGGCGAGCACGCCCGGCCCGCTCTGCCACACGGAGGCGCAGAGGAAGACTGCCAGGATGAGTAGAAGCGCGATCGAGGTCGTGGAGAGCTGGGGGAAGAGTTTCAGCAGCCCCGCCGTCGCGGCGACGACCAGCACGGAGGCCGGATAACCGACCCAGCGCGCCGCCGGCCTCTTCATGGACGGATTCTACTGAGTCGCGTGGCGGCCAACGGGAATCGAACCCGCGCTCCGGCCTCCGGGGGGAACGGGGGGCGCCACGCGCCCCCCGCA
>JBASRI010000074.1:0-2337 GCA_049273755.1 Thermoanaerobaculia bacterium | reverse complement strand
GCCTCGCGTCGGTCGTGGAGGCGCATGACGCGGCCGAGATCACCGGGGCCGCCGGCGTTGCCCCGGACGTCCTCGGCGTCAACGCGCGCAACCTGTCGACGTTCGAGACCGACTTCGCCGTGCTCGAAACTCTCGCGAAAGCGATTCCCGAGGGGCCGGTGCGCCTGGCGGAGAGCGGAATCCGGACGCGCCAGGACGTCGAACGCCTGGCCAGGGCGGGGTTCCAGGCGTTTCTCGTGGGCGAGACGCTCTTGAAGTCCGAGGACCCGGAGGACGCGCTGCGGAGCCTGCGGGGATGACCGCCGTCAAGATCTGCGGTTTGACGCGTCCCGAGGATGTCGAGGCGTCCGTCGAGCTCGGGGCCGTGCTCGTGGGCTTCAACTTCGTCCCGACCTCGCCCCGATGCGTTTCGCTCGACCGGGCGCGCGAGCTGGCCGCGGCGGCGCCGCCCTGGGCTTTGCGCGTCGGCGTCTTCGCGAACGAGAGCCGGGACGCGATTGCACGCGCGATCCAGGAGACCCCGCTCGACCTCGTCCAGCTCCACCGCGCCGTGACCGAGGACGACGCGGCCTGGTGTCCGCTTCCCATCATCGCTGCCGTCAGCGCGGAGGGCGGCACGCAGGATGCGCCGCCTCGAGAGGTCCTGGCCCGGCTCTGCGCCGTCCTGTGGGACTCGAGCGCCGGAAGGGGAGCTCTCGGGGACTGGAGCGCGTTCGCCACGCGGCGCGCGCTGCCCGTGCGTCAGTTCCTCGCCGGAGGTCTCCATCCGGACAACGTCGGCGAGGCGATCCGGAGCCTGCGTCCCGACGGTGTCGACGTCGCCTCCGGCGTCGAGAGCGCGCCGGGCGTCAAGGATCGGACACTGCTGGCGCGGTTCTTCGCGGCGGTGCGGGAGGCGGACCGTGGCTCGGCGTAGTCGCAAGGGCTACTTTGGGGAGTACGGCGGTCGATTCGCGCCGGAGACGCTGATGGCCCCCCTCCAGGAGCTGGAGGCGGCCTTCGAGCGCTTTCGCGGCGACCGCCGTTTCCGCGCGGAGCTCGACGGCCTGCTTCGGAGCTACGCGGGGCGTCCCACGCCCCTAACCTTCGCCGACCGGCTCAGCGCGCAGGCCGGAGGCGCGAGGATCGCGTTGAAGCGCGAAGACCTCCTCCACACCGGGGCCCACAAGCTCAACAACGCTCTGGGCCAGGTGCTCCTGGCCCGAGAGATGGGCAAGACGCGCGTGGTCGCGGAGACCGGAGCCGGCCAGCACGGCGTCGCGACCGCCGCCGCCGCCGCGAAGCTCGGGATCCCGTGCCGGGTCTACATGGGCGTGACGGACATGGCCCGTCAGGCGCCCAACGTCGGCCGGATGCGACTGCTGGGCGCCGAAGTCGTGGGCGTCGACTCGGGCTCGAAGACCCTGAAGGACGCGATCAACGAGGCCATGCGCGACTGGGCCGAGAACGTCGCGACGACGCACTACGTGCTGGGCTCGGCGCTGGGACCCCACCCGTATCCGACGATCGTGCGGGAGCTTCAGTCGGTCATCGGCCGGGAGGCGCGCGCGCAATTTCGCAAGCTCGCCGGCGGACGCGATCCGCGCGCGGCCGTGGCGTGCGTCGGCGGCGGGTCCAACGCCATCGGCCTCTTCTCCGCATACCTTCGGTCGCGCGTGAAGCTCTACGGCGTCGAAGCGGGAGGCCGGGGCTCGGGCCCCGGGGAGCACGCGGCGCGGTTTTCGGGAGGCGCGGTGGGCGTCCTCCACGGAACCCGGACGATGCTGCTGCAGGACGCCGCGGGGCAGACACTGCCGACCCACTCCGTTTCGGCCGGACTCGACTATCCGGCGGTCGGCCCCGAGCATGCGGCCCTGCACGACTCCGGCCGCGTGACCTACGCCAAAGTGTCCGACGAGGAAGCGCTCGACGCCTTCGCGCTTCTCTCCGAGACCGAAGGCATCCTGCCTGCACTGGAGTCGGCGCACGCCGTCGCCTTTGCCGTGGCCCTGGCTCGCACGTTGCCGCGCACGGCGTGGATTCTGGTCAATCTCTCGGGCCGGGGCGACAAGGACCTGGACGAATACCTCCGCCTCCGTCCGGGCCGCCAGCGGTGAGCCGGATCGCCCAAGCCTTCGCGCGGGCGCAACGCGAGCATCGCGCCGCCTTCGTCGCGTACTTGACGGCGGGCGACCCGAACCCGGAGGCGACGGTAGGGCTGGCGCGCTCGCTCGCGGAGGCCGGGACCGACATCCTGGAGCTCGGCGTCCCTTTCTCGGACCCGATCGCCGACGGGCCGGTGATCCAGCGCGCCGGCGCGTGGGCGCTCGCGGCCGGCACGACGCTCGAGACGGTCTT
>JBASRI010000068.1:0-2849 GCA_049273755.1 Thermoanaerobaculia bacterium | reverse complement strand
GCTTCTGCCTCCTTCGAGCGATAGGGAGTCGGCGCAACGGAGCCGAGCACCACATGCGGATCCCGGATCACGCCGCCGTCGAGGTGCAAGACGACGCAGGTCTCGACGAGCGGCCAGTCGAAAGACTCCTTCTCCTTGAGCTTCCGGTACACGGAGCGCTGGCCGGGGGCCGGGGCGGGCAGCGTCACGGCCGCGACGACGTCGCCCGGGGACAGCGTGTTCTCGCGCGTCGCGTCCGTCGTCGGGCGAAGGAAGAACTTGTCGATCGGCAGCCTCCGCGAGCCCTTGGGCGACACGATCTCGAGCGTGGCGCCGTAGGCCGAGAGCGCCGTCCCGGTCGCCGAAGGGTGGACACAGCAGCACAGCAGATCCGTGTCGAAGAGAGCCAGGAACCGGTTCTCGCCGTGCTGGGCGAAGCAGTCCTTGCCGCCCTTCTTGCGGCAGTCGAACTCCTCCAGCCGGTAGTACCAGCAGCGCGGCTTCTGGCAGAGGTTTCCTCCCAACGTCGCCATGTTGCGGATCTGGGGCGTGGCCGCCCCGGCGGCCGCCGCCGCGAGCGCGGGGTAGGTCTTCTGGAGACCCGGGTGGGCGGCGATCGCCGAGAGCGTGGCCATCGCCCCGATCCGGGCGGGGGGACCCGCCTCGATTCCGGAAACGCCCGGAACCTTCCTGATCGAGACGACGGTCGCGGGTGAGTCCAGACCTTCTTTCATCCGATCGAGCAGGTCGACACCGCCGGCCTTGAGGGCGGTGTCCGGCTTCGCGGTCTCGCGCGCCGCATCGGCCAGCGAACGGGCGTGGACGAGGGCGAAGGGCTTCATGACCGGCCTCCCTTCGCGCGGCCCTCTTCGACCGCGGCGAGCACCACCTCGGGTGTGATCGGGAGGCGGCGGATCCGCGCCCCGACGGCGTGCGAGACGGCGTTGGCAATCGCAGCGGCCGTCGCGACCGTCGCCGGCTCGCCGATGCCGACCGAGTGCGTGTTGTTGATGCCGTCCCAGACCGGCACGATGACCGTCTCGATCTCGGGGCAGTCCAGCGCCCCCGCGATCTTGTAGGCCTCGACGTTGGGATTGAGCATCCGGCCGCTGCCTCCGTCGAGAACGCGGTTCTCGAACAGGGCGTAGGAGAGCCCCTGGATGACGCCGCCCTGGATCTGGCTCTCGGTCGTCAGCGCGTTGACGGCGAGACCGCAGTCGTGGACCGCGACAACCCGCTCGACCTTGACCTTACCGGTCTCCGTGTCGACCTCCACCACGGCGAACTGAGCGCCCGCCGTGAAGCGCTTCCAGGCCTCCTCGTGGTCCTCGGCGCGGTCCGCCGTGGCCGAGGCGCCTTCCTCGGGCAGGAGCTGGCAGGCCTCGGCGAAGGAGAGCTTCTTGTTCGGGTCGGTGGAGAGCGTCACGTGACTCCCGGCCACGGCGACGGAGCCGGGGGGAACCTTCCACTCTCTGGCCACGGCCGCGGCCAGCTTTTGCTTGGCCTGGAAGGCCGCGCGCCGGATCGTCGGCGCGCTCGAGGGCGTCGTCGTCGAGCCTCCCGAGCCGGGCCCGTAGGGCATCCGCGTATCGCCGATGCGGACCGAGATCTTCTCCAGCGGCAGCCCCAGCTCCTCGGCTGCCACGATCGCGACCATGGTTCGGGCGCCGGTGCCCAGGTCCTGGAGCCCGTGCTCGACCTCGGCCGAGCCGTCGCGGTTGAGCGTCACCGTGGCCCGCGGGCCGGTTCCTCCGGTGTTGTACCAGACGGCCGCGCCCAGCCCGACGCCGCGCAGGATCGCGGGATCCTTGGTCGCCCGGCGCGCATCTCGGTCCTTCCAGCCGATCTTCTCGGCACCGATACGGAACTCCTCGCGCCGCACCGGCGACGGGTCGTTCTTCAATCGCAGAACGAGAGGATCCATGCCGAGCCTGGCGGCCAGCTCGTCCATCGCGGACTCGAGCGCGAAGGCCCCCTGGGGGTGCCCGGGAGCCCGCATCGCGGTCGCGGGACCCGCGTTGGTGAAGACGTCGTACTCCTCGACCTTGAGGTTGGGGCACGCATAGATGTTCTTGGCCGGCCCCGAGGTTCCCGTCCCTCCGTTGGTCCCCCCCGTGCCGTGGACGACGAGGTGGAGGGCCGTCAGCGTCCCGTCGCGGGTGGCGCCGAGCTTGATCTGCTGGACCGAGGACGGACGGTTGCCGGTGGCGAGCTGCTCCTCCTTGCGGTCGAGGAACATCCGGACCGGGGCGCCGGCGTCCCTGGCCAGGCGCGCGGCCGCGACTCCCTCGACACGGGGGCCGAACTTGGCGCCGAAACCGCCGCCCATGTAATCCGTGACGACGCGGATCCGGGAGGCCGGGATCTTCAGAGCCTCGGCAAGCTCGTCACGCACCGAGAAAATGGCCTGTGTCGACGCCCACACCGTCAACTCGTCTCCCTCCCAGCGCGCGGTCAGTCCGTGGGTCTCGAGGGCCGAATGCGTCTGGACCTGCGTCTGGTAGGTTCCCTCGACGACGACGGCCGCCTGCCGGAAGCCCTCCTCGACGTTCCCTTTCTCGGAGAGCCGCGGGCCCAGCACGTTGCCCTTGCGCGGCAGCCCTTTCTTGGCCGATTCGACGTCTCCTCCGGTCGTGCGCGTCGTGGCCTCGCCTTCGAAGACAAGAGGGGCGGTGGGTTTCTGCGCCTCGTCCAGGCGCACGACGAAAGCGCGCGGCTCGTAGGACACGCGGATCGCAGACAGCGCGTCCTGGGCGCGCTCGGGTGTGTCGGCGGCCAGCGCGGCGATCTCCTGTCCGGCGAAGCGCACGTTCTCGCCGGGCTTCGCGATGGCGAGAACGGCCTTGACCCCCGGCATCCGGCGCGCCGGC
>JBASRI010000064.1:0-2928 GCA_049273755.1 Thermoanaerobaculia bacterium | reverse complement strand
GCCGGCGCGCGTCGCGACGCCGCCTGCCTGCCATATCTGGACGCAGCCGCCTGCGTGCACGAGCCCGGCCTCGCCGACGCGGCCGCCTGGGCGCGGAAGCGGCTTCGCACCCTTCCCCTGTAAACTCCCTTTCCGCTTCGAAAGGAACTCCTATGGATCCGCAGACGCTGCTCTACGGCTTCGCCTTCCTGCTCTCGTTGGCCTTCTCGGCCTTCTTCGCGGGATCCGAGACGGCCCTGGTCTCGCTGGGGCCGATCGACCTCCAGGCCATGCGCGAGCGGGGAGACCGCCGGGGCCTGATGATCCGCAACCTCCGCGCCCACACGTCCCGGTTGCTCGCCGTCATTCTGATCGGACAGAACCTCTTCATGACAACCGCTTCGGCTTCCGCCACGAAGCTCGCCGAGCAGTTGGTCGGGGGCCGCTGGGGCATCCTCGCGGCCATCATCTTTGCCACGCTGACCCTCTTCATCTTCTCCGAGCTGATGCCCAAGGCCATCGGGGCCGCCTCCCCGGTCTCCGTGGCGCGGACGGTCGTCGTGCCTCTGTCCTGGATGGTCAAGGTGCTCTCTCCCGTCGCCGAGGTCTGCGTGAGGCTGACGACGCGGGTTCTACACGTGTTTGGGATCGCCGAAGTGCGGCCCGGCCTGACGGAACAGGAGCTCAAGAGCGTCTTCAACCTCGGCGCCGACGAAGGCGTCATCCACCGCGGCGAGCGGCAGCTGCTCCACAAGGTCATCGAGTTCGGGGACAAGACGGTCCGCGAAATCATGGTGCCCCGCACCAAGATCGTCGCCCTGCCCGAGACGGCCAGCTTCCAGGACGTCAAGCGTGTCCTTCGCGAGCACAAGTTCTCCCGCCTGCCGGTGTATCGCGGCAACCTCGACAACGTCATCGGCATCCTCAACGCGAAGGACCTCTTCGATCTCACGGACGCCGACGAGAAGGACTTCGACGTCGGCAAGTACGTGGACCCGCCCTTTCTCGTGCCCGAGTTCAAGCGCGCCGAGGAGCTCTTTCGAGAGATGCGCCGACGCCGCACGCACATGGCGATCGTGGTGGACGAGCACGGCGGCACGGCGGGCCTCGTGACGATCGAGGACGTCATCGAGGCTCTGCTGGGGCCGATCCAGGACGAGTACGACGAAGAGATGCCGGGCTTCGAGCCCGCCGGAGACCGCACTTACCTGCTCGAAGGGAGTCTGCGCCTGGACGAGCTCGAGGAGCAGTTCGGCATCCAGCTCCCCCGCGACGAGGCCGAGACGGTCGCGGGGCACCTGATGCTGCGGTTCGGCCGGATCCCGCGCAAGGGCGAGCGTTGGAAGGGCCGGTTCGCCGATTTCATCATCGAGGACGCCACACCCACCGCCGTGAAGAAGGTGAAGATGATCCTGCCGGCCCCGCCGGAGAAGCCGGCCGCGCCCGAGAAGCGAGAGGCGCATTGACCGACGTCCGAAGGGTCACCCTCATCCGCGGCGACGGCATCGGCCCCGAGGTCACCGACGCGGTGCTCCTGGTCCTGGCGGCCGCCTGCGCCCCCCTGGCGTTCGAAGAGGTGCTCGTCGGGCGCCGGGCCGAGCAGGAGGAGGGCGATCCGCTGCCCGCCCGCGCCCTCGAGTCGATCCGACGCAACCGGGTCGCGCTGAAGGGGCCCGTCGGCACCCCGATCGGCAAGGGTTTCCAGTCGGTCAACGTGAGGCTCCGCCAGATCTTGAACCTGTACGCGAACCTCCGGCCGGTCAAGAACGTGCCTTCGGTCCCCAGCCGCTTCCAGGGTGTGGACCTTGTCGTGGTCCGGGAGAACACCGAGGACCTCTACAGCGGCCTGGAGCACATCGTCGTGCCCGGCGTCGTCGAATCGCTCAAGATCATCACGGCCGTCGCTTCCACGCGGATCGCCCGCTTCGCCTACGACTACGCGAGGCGCCACGGCCGCCGTAGAGTCACCGCGGTCCACAAGGCCAACATCATGAAGCTCTCGGACGGGCTGTTCCTCGACTGCGTCCGCAAAGTGGCCGAGGACTATCCCGACATCGCCTCCGACGACCGCATCGTGGATGCGGCATGCATGGACCTGGTGATGCGGCCCGAACGCTACGACGTGTTGCTCCTGGAGAATCTGTACGGGGACATCGTGTCGGACCTCGCGGCGGGCCTCGTGGGCGGCCTGGGCGTGGTGCCCGGTGCCAACCTCGGCACGGAGGCCGCCATCTTCGAAGCGGTCCACGGCACGGCCCCCGACATCGCGGGCCAGAACAAAGCGAACCCGACCGCCTTCCTCATGTCCGCGATCCTGATGCTGCGGCATCTGGAACTTTCCGCGCTCGCCGACCGGATCGATGCCGCCCTGCTCGAGACGCTTCGGGCGGGAATCAAGACTCCCGACGTCGGCGGAAGCGCGGGGACGAAGGAGTTTGCGGAGGCGATCGCGGAGCGGGTCAGGGCCTAGGGGTCGCTCGCTCGAAGAAAGTCGGGGCGGTGGTCGGCGCGCTCGGGATGACCGTCACGTCCGGGCGTCGCCGCTCGCGCGGTCAGTAGAGCTCGACTTTAGGGATCATCAGCGCCCGGACCGCGCAGTTGCCCTTGACCCGGGCCTGGCACCCGAGGCGCTTTCCGTCGCCCATGTCGTAGGCCAGCTCCTGCGGGTTGATCGCCGAGAGGTTCTCCCCGCCCACGACGACCTCGATGCGGCAGGTCGAGCACGTCCCGTTGCCCCCGCAGACGTGGCTGATCTTCACGCCCAGGTCGAGAGCCGCCTGTAAGACCGTCGTGCCGTCCTCGACCGAGCAGGCTTTCCCCTCGTTGACGAAAACGATCGTGGGCATGACAATCGCGCTCTCTGCGAAATCAGGGTAGCACAGCGGGTCCGGCGGGACGGTGGCCGGGCGCACCCGACGAAGAGCTGTGGTTCGGGCGCCTGTTCGACGC